>PMZB01000216.1 GCA_003170575.1 Chlamydiia bacterium
GTTTTAACAAGTCGGTTCACATCATCCACGCTTGTTCCGCTGCCCTTAGCAACACGTCGACGTCGTTCTATAACGAAATCGTCTCGATCTTCCCGCTCATCAGGAGTCATAGACATGATAATGGCTTCTGCTTTTTTAAGCTCCTTATCGCTTCCTTCTAAAGGAAGGTTGGCAACCCCTGGCAGCATTGAAAGCAATCCCTTCATTGATCCCATTTTCTTCAGCATACGTATCTGCTGAAGAAAATCCGCATACGTAAATGCTGCTCGCCGCAGCTTCTTGGCCATCTCCTCGGCTTCATCTTCACGAAAATGCTCCTGGGCCTTGCGTACAAGGTTAATTGTATCACCCATACCCAAAATTCGATCTGCCATAGAAGCAGGATGAAATGGCCGAATATCTGTAAGGTGCTCCCCATGCCCTTCAAAAAATATAGGCTTTTTGGTGACTTCCACAATCGATATCGCAGCGCCGCCTCTTGCAGAACCATCCAGCATGGTAAGAAATGATCCAGTCACTCCAACAGAGTCAACAAATGCAGATGCTGATTTCACAGCATCTTGCCCTGTAGCTGCATTCAAGGTAAGAAGCACCTGGTGGGGCTTCACAATGTCCCTTACAGAAGCAAGCTCATCCATGAGAGCTGAATCAACATGAAGGCGCCCAGCTGTATCAAAAATAAGAAGATCCCATTGCTTGATTTTCGCTTGTTCGAGAGCTAATGTCGCAACACGCCTCGGATCTTTTTCGTCTTTGCTGTAAAAACAGTCTACCTCTGCTTGAGAAGCAAGTGTAATAAGCTGATCTATGGCTGCAGGACGGGCAAGATCGCACGCCACAAGACATGGTCGAGTAAACCCTTTTTTCTCTTTCAGATACTTAGCTAACTTAGCAGCATGCGTTGTCTTTCCAGACCCTTGTAATCCACATAAAAGAACCCTTGAAGGCCTCTCCTGGAGCACCAAATCCTGTTCTGTAGCTCCTAAAAGCTCAACCAGTTCATCGTGGACAATTTTTACAAAAAGCTGCCCTGGAGAAACAACCTTCAGCACTTCCTGGCCTATAGCGTTTTCCTTAACCTTTTTTACAAAAACCTTGACTACACCATACTGGACATCAGCATCCAGCAAAGCAACCCGAACTTCATCGATTGCCTCCTGGATATTATCTTCAGTCAAAGTTTTGGCTTTGATAAATTTTGCAAAAATGCCTTGAAATTTCTCAGCCAATGCTGAAAACATAAAATTCCTTCAACTCACTGGAAAAAGCGTATAGTTTAGCATTTAAGAGTAAATTTGCGACAGAACTGTTTGACATTTTTTGGGTTAACCCAGTAGGTTTATTTCCTTTAAGAATCCAAATAGAATTTCAGAAGGGATTTCTTCTATGAAAAAAGCTTTTCTTTTCTTTGTTTTGTTCTCAGCTTACTACATTCACGCTGCGCAATCCCCTATATATCCCGATATCGTGGTCTTTGATTTCGGAGGAGTAGTGGGGTACACAGATAATGATATGCTCACCAAAAAAGTAGAGAAAGCACTAGGCGTGCGTCATTCCCAAGCCAAAGCCCTTACTGCAAAAGCACTGAGTGCGAAATCTATGGAAGCTTTTTGGCTGATTTACGAAACAAAATCAGGTCTGGAACTTCCGTTCAACTGGGCAAGCCAATTTAAACAAATGAGGAGACAATCTCTCAGAATAGACCCGAAGATATATACAATTATTCAGGAACTCAAAAGTCACGGAAAAAAAGTAGCGCTGCTTTCCAATGTGCCTGCTAGCCGTGCAAAGGATATTCGAAAACTCGGGCTATATAAGCCTTTTCATCCAGCAATATTATCCTGCGATATCGGTGTCGAGAAACCAAATAAGAAAGCATTCAGGGTTCTTTTGAAAAAACTAGGTAATGTGGACCCTAATAGATGCTTTTTCATAGATGACAAAATAGAAAACGTCAATGCAGCTCTACGTCTTGGAATTCAGGCGGTGCAATATGAATCCCCGAAAAAGTTGCGCTGGCAGCTTGCTCTACGCAACATTCTTCCCCCTAAAAAAGCGTATTAATTCATAAAACTGCTTTCACGACACGGTCGTGATGAGCAAGGTCTTTAATGAGCTGAATTTTAGAAAAGTGATGAGCTTGGGCGAGTGATGTAACTGCTTGCCCCTGAGTAGAACCGATCTCTACAAGTATGCATGAGCCTTCACAGAGGTATTGGAACACTTGGGCAAAGAAACGCTCGTACCACTCAAGACCAGTAGTACCACCCACAAGAGCCAGTTTTGGTTCATATTCTCGTACAGTTCTATCTCCCTGCTTCCACTCACATTCAGAAAGATAGGGGGGATTTGCTATCACACACGCAGCTTTGCTGTGGAAAGGAGAAAGAAGATCTCCTAAAAGGCATTCTACAGAAACTTTAAGCCTTTCAGCATTAATCTTTGCAATGGAAAGTGCTTCTGGAGATATATCAGAAAGAATAACGTTCCACTCTGGGAAAAGCTTTTTTACGCTAAGGCCTATACATCCACTTCCTGTGCCCACATCAAAAAGAACCCCTGGCGTAGTCCTTGAGGCAAGAAAGGAGCAAGCCTCTTCAACCAAAATTTCTGTTTCTGGGCGCGGGATAAGCACATCCTTAGACACAACAAATTCTTCCCTGAAAAAGGGAGCAAGGCCTCGCACATATGCAAGCGGCTCCCCTTTTTTTAGCCGAGAAATTCCTGATCGAATTTTTGCTAGTTCTGCTTCTTCAACTGGGCGGTCAAACCTGAGATATAAATCGAGTCGAGAGACGCCAAGAGCATAGGCAATCAACCATTCAACTTCATGACGAGGTCTTTGATCTGAAACGTGCATGAGAGAAAGTTTGAGAATTTCTCTAACTGTTTTCATTTTGCTAAGATCCATGGACAGGCAGCTTTTTCTTGTTTCTTATAGTCCCAGTCCACAAGCATGTGTGAAAAGTCTTCTAGATCCCCATTCATGACTCTATCTAAGTCATAACGTGTCACTTCAATTCGATGATCGGTTATGCGATTTTGCGGGTAGTTATACGTGCGAATCTTTTCTGAACGGTCCCCAGAGCCCACCTGCTCTAGCCTCAGGGCGTCTTGCTCATTTTTCTTTCGGCGCCGCTCAAGCTCTGAAAGCTTGGCTCGCAAGTATCTTAAGGCTTTATCTTTGTTCTTATGCTGGCTTCTTTCCTCTTGGCAAAATACGACGGCCCCCGTTGGAATATGGGTAATGCGCACAGCACTATCTGTTTTGTTCACATGCTGTCCGCCTGCGCCCGAGGATCTGGTTGTTTCAATACGAAGATCTGACTCTGGGATCACTAAAGATACATCTTTTTCATCCGCCTCTTGAAGAACAGCTACGGTGATTGTAGAGGTATGGATTCGTCCTTGTGCTTCTGTGGCTGGAACTCGCTGCACTCGATGAGTTCCTCCCTCATGGCGCAAAAACCTCCACACATTTTTTCCCGTGATTGCCATCACATATTCTTTAAAACCGCCTAGATCAGACGGAGTTGCTGAGAGGCCTTCAACCTTCCACCCCATCTTCTGAGCATACATCTGGTACATGCGCACACAGTCTGCAACAAAAAGCATAGCCTCTTGCCCTCCTGCTCCTGCGCGCAGCTCAACAATTGTAGTACGATCATCATCAGCACTGGGCGGAACAAGAAGATCTCGAAGGTTTTTTTCAACTTGGGCGAGCAGCTTCCGAAGGGAGGCTAAGTCTTGTTCGATAATGGAAATAAAGTCTTGATCTTTCTCAGTAGACAGAAGTTCTTCATTATCTTTGATCTGACGCTCAAGATTTTCCTGCCGGTCATATATACCAACTATGGTGGAAAGATAAGAATGCTCTTTTGAATGTTCAGCAAAGTTAACTCTGTCTTGAATATTAGCTTCTTGACCCAGCCACGATTCGATTTCATGAAGGCGCTGAACAATAGCTTCTCGGTCAATCTTCATATTCTCACTTGAAAGAACACTTATGCTTTCTTTCTAGAAGCTTTGGTTGGGGCTGGCTTCTGTTCTACTTTAGGCTGTGGTTTTTGTACGTTCTGATATCGCTTTTTAAACCTATCAACACGACCTTCTGCGTCAACAATTGCCTCTCCGCCTACAAAAAGCGGATGAGAAGCCGAAGAAATAGGGACTATAACAACAGGAAGCTCTCTTCCCTCATACATCTCTTTCTGATCAGATGTAATCGTTGTTCCACATACAAACTTTAGGCCGGTTGTCGAGTCCACAAACAGGACATCGTGATACGGAACTTGCTTTTCCTTTTGCATTGTACAAAACTCCACATAGTTCAAATTGGGAAGGATGATACCACACTTTCTCCTTAGAACTCAATGATAACTATTCACATACCCCGACTTGCGTAGGGGTATGTGATTAGTTAAATTACTCTTCCACAACGTAGAGCCAGGTTTCTTCAGGAGCTTCTTCGAGAAGACGCGGGGAAGACTCGAGTGCGGTATTCACTTCTCGCACTGTTCCAGAAAGAGGAGCTTCTATATCAATCGCAGCCTTAGAAGACTCTACAACTACAGCTGTAGAGCCTTTTTCTAAGATTTTCCCAATTTTTGGAAGCTCAATCCAGTCAATATGATCAAACTGCTGGAGCGCTCCTTTGGTCAGGCCTATTTTAGAGAGATTGCCCTGCTTTTCAACCCAAAATTTCTCATCAAGATACGTCTTTTTGTTCATTCCCAAAGAATTCCTTCGTATATTCGGCGGCTTTTTGTTTGATCACCTCTTCTCCAATTCGGTTCTGCAGATCGTACACGGCTCCTCTTAAGCTACCTTCATATTCGCCTTGGGAAGAACTCTTCACCTGTGCCACAAAGGGTCCAAAATGGGTGGTATAGCGAACAGGAAGCCAGCCATTGACCCCAAGAGAAAAGGCATCTGCTAAAGCAGGATTTTCCGTAAGATCCTTTCGCTTGATTGTTTCCTGACTTCTTACGAAAGAGAAAAGATCATTCATCGGGCGACTTTCTAGCATGAGCGCAGAGGTATCTGTGGGAACATAGGGTTCAAGTACATTACATATCTCTGACCCATGAACCCTTAGGCACTCTGCTCCTTCAGCCATAAGAGGCAGAAAACGTACAGCTACTTGTGCCGTCTTCAAATCAGTCCAGTCGCAGTAGGAGGGAACCTTCTCTTTCCACTCTTTCACAGCTAAATTAAGCCGCTTGAAAAGCGGGGCAAAATGAATTTCAGCAATTTTATCTTTCACTTCTGCAAAAGGCTTCCACTCTCCCTTCTCCGTCCGAAATTCAGATGGCTTTTCTTTTTTTACTCGCTCATATGCGGCCTCTAAAATTCGGTCCAGCACACTGTCCAGCGTTCCATTGGCCAAAAGATCAGGAAGAGGAACTAATTCATCAACCGCTTTCCGATCGAGGACTTTTATTCTATAAAAATGCCTTCCGTCTTGCGTATATTGGCTGAGCTCAGGAGACTGCTCTGCAATATGAGCCTGGCCTAACTCCTTGATAAGTGCTTTTCTATCTTTAATGCCATCAAAAGCAAATGTGCCTCCCTGAAGCCGGATCCCATATACTTTAGTCTCAACTTTCGCATTGTCAAGATGCTGGGAAAGCCATTCAGGATGAGAAGCGACCAGTGCATTTTTTGCTATGTCATCTGCTTTAGCTCTAAGCTTAGGAGAAAGGCCCTCAAGGGCTTGGAATCGACTTTCTCTATCCGATGCTTCTTTTTCCTTCAATGCAGGAATCTCTTTTTCAAGCTCTTCCCAATGATCATTCTGCCAACCCCACAGATCTTTCATCTTCACCTGGCTTGCAAGCTTTGCCACATCTACCTGCGACACAGAGAGGACAAATCGCCGTTCAACAAGTTCCGGAAAACTAGCTATCACTTCATCACAGGATCGATATTGCTTTGATGGCATAAGCGAATTTGAGTCCGCCTTTTTGGTTACAGCATCCAGCCATATTTCAACTTTTAAAAGATCTCGGCTATTTGCTAACCGTAGAGATGGCTGCAGCTGAAACTTTTCAATCTGACAGGTTTGCGCCTCAAATTGTAAAGGCCCCACAAATGCATCTGGGCTCAGAACTATCTTCTGGGGCAAATCAAGCAGCGCTTGTCTAAATAAGAGCACATCTCCCCACACCTTTATCGCTCTGGATTCATCCATTCCAAGGGAAAGCAGGGTCTTTTTCATGAGCTCTTCAGGAGTTGTATGGGCGGAGGGTCCAAGTTGTTTGGCTGCCGCTTGCGCATTTTTAAAGAGAGATGCTAACACTTCCCCCTTAGAAACACTCATCCCCTGCATGCGTGCCTTCGCCGCCATTTGGATGATAAATTCGGTAGCCTTGTCAACAAAAGCCTGTCCAAACCAATCGGTGAGCTGCTGATAACCAAACAAAGCTAATGGCCGCCCCTCCAGAGCTACATCTGGTTCAACCCATTCAAACTGTTTTTGTTGATACATAAGTACCTGGCGAAGGTACATCGCTGGAAATGCGTTCTCAGCAAGATACAGATCTCTTTTTTTCTTGTATAACTCAAGAGGATTCGCAAACTTTCCTTGTTGGAATTTTTCTAAGTTTGTTTTGAGTTCAGGTGCAAAATAGCTCCACACCTGTTCAGCAGAGATAAAAGGAGCTTGGGGATGTCTATAGGGCTGAAACAATTTTTCTCGCTTTTGCCGCGCCTCCCATTCTTTGCCAAATGTTTGCTCAAAATGCGCTGCCAAGACTTCTCCAACTGGGGTATCAATGATATCATGCTCAATAACCCCGTCGTTTAAAGGATTGCTAGGATGACCTTCGCTTGAAATCGGACCCATTGAGAAAAAATGGACATAATCGTTAAAATCAGAGCGAGTAATATTCTTGCCTGCAACCGTCTTGAAAATGACGGGATCCTCTCCTTTCCCGGAAGTAAAAGCAGAATACGTCCCAAAAAACGAAAAAGACAAAATTATTACTGCAGTGACAACAAGGTAGATAAATCGTTGATATTTGCGGAAAAAAGTGAACATATGCCTCTCTCTAGCTATGAGTTATGAAGAATGTAGCAAAGGTCGCTTCTTTCCCTCAAAGGTTATTTCATGAAGCTTTTTGAAAATTTAAAGGGATTTCTCTCTTCCCCAAAGATCTCCCCATTTGTGCCAAAATCAGTGGTCTGTCTGATGGAGGGATACTCGTGGAAACTTTTTTCTCATGATTTACTGGCCGGTATAACTGTTGGTGTGATTGCACTGCCGCTTGCTATGGCTTTTGCGATTGCGTCTGGGCTCGGTCCAGAAAAAGGGATTTACACAGCAGTCATCGCAGGCTTTTTAAACTCATTGTTCGGCGGCAGTCGTTTTTTGATTGGCGGACCAACAGGCGCCTATGTTGTGTTGATTTTTGGCATTGTTCAAAAATATGGATATGAAGGGTTAGTCTGCGCTACCCTTGAAGCAGCAACGCTTCTTTTTTTGCTGGGCTTTTTTAAGTGCGGGACTCTCATCAAATTTATTCCCTACCCAGTCATAGTAGGCTTCACAAGTGGGATCGCAATTCTCCTCATCTCTTCCCAGATAAATGAATTCTTTGGGCTGCATGTCCCACATGCTACAGCTGATTTTGTAGACAAAATGAGGTTAGGATTTGAACATGCCTCCACCGCAAGTCTTGATGCAATTCTGATTGCAGTGTTTTCTCTTCTATTCATCTTGGTAGCAAAGAAAAAGTCCAAAAAGTTCCCTGGGGTCATTGTTGCGCTTATCTTAGCAACACTTGTGACCTTAATTTTTAATCTTCCTGTGGAAACAATATTTACAAAGTTCGGGCAAATCCCATCCACACTTCCAACACCATCTCTCCCCTCTCTCTCCTTTGATCTTTTCAGAAAAACGTTCCCAGATGCTGTGGGTATTGCCCTGCTTGGCGCTATTGAATCTCTTCTTTGCGCAGTAATTGCGGACAGCTTAACTGGCACCCGGCACAAATCTAATTGTGAGCTGATGGCACAAGGAATTTCAAACTTTGGGTCTATTATTTTTGGCGGAATCCCTTCAACAGGCGCTATTGCACGAACAACTGCGAGTCTTCAGTTCCAGGCAAAGACACCCTTGGCTGGCATCATTCACGCTCTAACACTCCTTCTTCTTATGTTGGTGCTCGCGCCCTACGCGAGCCTCATTCCCCTAGCCGCTCTTGCTGCGGTACTTGTCTCTGTGGGAATTAACATGTTTGAGTTTGAAGAGATGAAAGACCTTGTCAAAGGCTTCCGCGGCGATGCGCTCATCATGCTCGCCACGCTTGCGATCACCGTATTTGTGGACCTTAATGCTGCAGTCCAAACAGGGGTTCTTCTTTCTATCGTCTTGTTCCTGAAGAAAACCACTGAGTCTACAAGAGGCAAAATCTATCATGCTATCGAAGAAGAAGAGGCTCTTGGAAATGGAGACCTAGGCGGCTCCTGGCAGATGACACTTCCTCCTGACACCAAAGTCTACGAGATCGAAGGCCCCCTTTTCTTTGGCGTCTCTGACATGCTCTCAGACGTGTTTCGCTTCCTTGAAACACTTCCTAAAACACTCATCATCCGCATGCGCTCTGTCCCCTTCATCGACTCAACCGGTATCAATGCCCTTGAACATTTCGTTGAAACATGCCACGCCAAAAAAGTGAACCTATACCTGTGTGAACTTAACGATGATGTACTTGCCTCTCTTGAAAAAGCTGAATTTTTCGAACATTTCCCCAAAGAGCGTGTGATCCAATCTATTGAGATGGCAGTTACCCCTCCTCCATTTGTATAGAAGTAACATCTATTTGTTCAAAAGACGGGGGATATTGTCTATATTCCTCAGGTCGCTGTTCAACAAAAGGTGCGGGAAATTTTTCATACACTCCGCACTTTTTCCCTTGGAGCACAAAACTGACATTTTGCTTCTCTCCCACTGAAAGGGCGAGCTCTTTTTTCCAGTCGGCAACTCTTGTCGCCACTTGCCAGAGTACTCCCTGCCTTGGTTCCCGCAGCAAGGAAGCATACCCTCCGCCTGTAGTACCAACAGGTAATGTCATTGCAATAACTTTTTCCTCTCCTGCCCTCTTTCCCTGGCGTGTCACTAAGAATTCCTTGAATTCATGCTGATGAGCTCGGATAAGAAATCGTATATTGTTATATCTTCCCCATGCCCTGATTTGTTCCGGTGTGAAGACCCAGCCCTTACCTCGCGGGGAAGGGCCGCTTTGCTCTCCAATATCAGACCAGCGGGCATGGCTTGTTAGCACTGGGACCTTTTGCAACTCTTGAAACGCCTTTCGTTGTTTTTCCTCAAGCTTCGGCTCTCTTCCTTCGTAGATTCTCTCTTGCATCACTGGAATCTCTTTCATAACCATACTTGAATGTTCGCTTTCATAGAGCGGGTTAAGGTCTTCAGCCGGAGAAAAAGCTCCATGCGTGCAATATACATACGGAGGTTTCGCTCCTGGCACAGGCACCCCGATGCATACTCCCAAGGGAAGGCTCTTGTAAAGACTAGTTAATTCATTTTCATGCGCTATAAACCATTGGCTCTCATTGGAATAGTTTGCTTGTGTAGCAACCTCCTCATGGTTGCCGCGAATGAGATGAACAGAGGTTGGATTTAACATGCGCAAGGTAAGAAGCAAGGTCAAAACTTCAATATCATTCGCACCTCGATCTGTATAATCGCCTAAAAATACGAGATGAAACCCAGGTTTACAGTGATAGTTTTCATCCACATGCCCCAACATTCGGTGCATCTCTAGCTGAGCCATGAGAGAAGCA
>PMZB01000280.1 GCA_003170575.1 Chlamydiia bacterium
AGGATATGCTTTTTCCTTTAACCATTCTAGTGAGCTTGGCTACTATTCGCAAATTGATGAACGGTATATATGTAGAATTCAAAACATTTTCTATAGATAAATAAATTGTTTTTCTCTTGCGCATTGAAAACTCTTTTTGCTAGAATGCCGGTTTTCATTTGCGTTTCTGTTTGGGAGAGAGAGGCATGGCAGCATCTATTGAGTTTGAGGGGGTACGGAAAAGTTTTGGAAGCACGGTTGCTGTTGATACAGTCTCTTTCTCTGTAGAAGGAGGAAGCTTTTTCTCGCTCCTTGGGCCAAGCGGGTGCGGCAAGACAACGCTGCTACGTTTGGTGGCTGGATTTGAAACGCCTGATACGGGCAGAATCTTTATCGATGGGCAGGATATCACAGATCTTCCGCCTCATAAAAGACCTGTAAACACGGTTTTCCAAAATTATGCGCTTTTTCCCCATCTTACGGTTCGCGAAAATATTGCCTTTGGGCTGATCATTGCTAAAAGAGACAAAAAGTATATCGAACGCGAAGTGGATAAAATGCTCCATCTTATCCAGATGGAATCCCATGAAGACAAATTCCCCGACAAATTAAGCGGCGGACAAAAACAGCGCGTAGCCATTGCAAGAGCCCTTATCAATAGGCCTAAGGTGCTTCTTCTGGATGAACCGCTTTCTGCTCTTGATTTTAAACTGCGCCAGAAAATGCTCCTGGACCTAGATTTGATCCATGATGAAGTAGGCATCACATTTTTCTACATCACCCATGATCAGTCAGAAGCCATGGCTGTGAGTGACCAAATCGCTGTTCTTCATAAAGGCAAAATTGAGCAGGTAGGAAAGCCAAGCGAACTGTATGAATCCCCTAAAAGCAGCTTTGTGGCTGCCTTTATTGGCGACACAAACTTTCTGGATGGAAAAGTGGATGCTGCAATAGCTTCAGATTATAGCCAGCTTGTTATCGAAAACTTCCCAAGAGTGCTCTGCTTTAATGATAAGAAGCTCTCTCAAGGCGACAATGTACACCTGAGCCTCAGGCCCGAAAAGTTGCGCATATCTCGCGACAAACCGGAGCTTAACCAATTATGCAACTGCCTTCAGGGTATTGTAGAAGACGTTGTGTACAAAGGCGACCATACAAAGTTCTGGGTCAGGATTGATGGCCATAGGCTTGGTGTCAAGCAGCAGCATAGCCGATTCTTGCTTGACACACAGCCTATACTGTGGAAAGACAATGTTTGGGTATGGTGGCATGCGGACGATGGGTTTATCCTAGAGCGGTTCAATGCATCCGACCAAAAACTCATCGAGATCCCAACAGACAAAGTAACAGCTATCGAAGATGAACCTCCAAAGGAGGTAGAGGAGTCAGCTCTTCCCATTCCATTGGAGGGCGCAGCCCGTGAATAAGTTAAGGCGTGGGCTTAAAGAAACCTTCCTCACGGCCCCCTCAATGGGGTGGCTTTTTTTCTTCTTTTTCATCCCAGCATGCATTGTGTACGCATACGCTTTTAGAACGACAGACATTAATGGCACGATTACTCCTTTTTGGTCGCTTGACGCAATGAAAACACTGCTTCATCAGCGCTCCCTTGTAACTATATTGCGGACCATACATTTGTCTGCCTGGACTACTTTTTTATGCGTATCTTTAGCCGTGCCTGTTGCTTACACCATGGCAACAGCTCCGGCTAAACACCAGAAAAAACTACTTTTCCTTGTTGTGCTGCCTTTGTGGAGCAGTTTTCTTGTGCGCATCTTCGCGTGGAAAATCTTGCTGCATCCAGAAGGCATAGTTAAATACTCTCTTGTGTTTCTCGGGCTTATCGATGAGAAGACTCCACTTCTTTACAATAATGCTGCCGTCCTTCTCGTTATGTGCTACTCCTATCTTCCTTTTGCTATCTTACCTCTTTATTCTGCCGCCTCGAAATTTAACTTTGACCTCTTTGAAGCAGCCATGGATTTAGGAGCTACGAAGCGCCAGGCATTTTTCAAAATATTCCTCCCAGGCATAAGGCCTGCTATATTAACAGCGGCCCTTATGGTGCTTATCCCTGCTGCTGGGGCCTATGTGATCCCCGAGATTGTTGGAGGAAAAAGTAGTGAAATGGTGGGAAACTTAATTGCTGAGCGAGTGTTTATTGCCCGCGACCTTCCTGACGCAAGCGCCCTCTCCGTGCTTCTTTCTGTTCTCCTTTTCATTCCTTCCATCATTGCTGCCACGTGGAAAACACGGCAAGAAAAACAAAAAAAGGCGGTAGCATGAGAATGGTTCGTTGGGCGCGTCTTACTACGATTGCAGCTTTTGCTTTCCTCTATATCCCTGTTGTCATCCTTGTAATCATGTCCTTTAATGCATCTCGGTTTGGGGGTACGTGGGAAGGTGGAACTCTTGAATGGTATAGAAGGCTCTTGCATGAGCCAACGCTTTGGCATGCTTGCTTAAACTCATTTGTTATCGCAACCTACTCCTCTCTTTGTGCAACAACGCTTGGCGTGATGGCTGCCATCGCACTTCATCGATACCACTCCCCTCTTCAAAGACTCCATCTAGGCCTCCTTGTAGCGCCTCTTGTCATGCCAGACGTACTCATGGGAATATGTTTGCTGTCCCTATTTATCTCGCTCCAGATAAAGCTGAGCCTGCTCACTGTATTTTTGGCCCACACCACCTTTTGCATAAGCTATGTGGCTCTTATTGTCCGCTCACGCCTTGATATGTTGGATCCTTCAATAATCGAAGCAGGACGCGATCTAGGAGCGTCTTCCTTTCAACTCTTTCGAAAGGTGATTTTTCCGTTTCTCCTTCCGAGTATCATTGCAGGGGCATTGTTTGCATTCACTTTGTCGCTCGATGATTTTGTAATTACCTTTTTCGTGGTTGGCCCTGGTGCTACTACCCTTCCTGTGTATGTGTACAGTATGATGAAATTTGGAAGCCCGCCTCTTATTAATGCCCTTTCTACAATCCTTCTTGCCTTCACAGCAGTAGTAACCGTCCTCTACTATCATCTGACTGAGGAAGTTGGTATATGAAAAAGTTTTTCGGGTTTTCCCTCCTTTTGATCGCGCTTTTACTCCCTTTTTCTGTATACAAAGTTTTTTCCTCAAAAAAGACTCTCTACGTATACTCCTGGAGTGCCTACATTAAGCCCGAAATCATTGACAGATTTCAAAAGGAATATAATTGTTCTGTTGTACTTGACACCTATGACTCAAATGAGGCCATGTACACAAAGCTGCGGCTTGGCGGGTCAGGCTACGACATTCTTTTTCCAAGCAACTATTTTCTCGACACTATGGTCAAAGATGGAATGCTGCTTGAATTGGATGAAGCAAATCTCCCTAATGCAAAATATGTCGACTATCCTTTTCTGAGAAGGTTAGATCTTCCTAAAAATGCCTATGGAATCCCTTTCATAGTCTCTTTTTCTGGAATTGCTTGGAGAAAAGACAGGCTTTCTCAAATGCCCACCTCCTGGGGTATTTTCGGCAATGATTCTTTGCGCGGACGCATGACCATGATGAATGACATGCGAGAGACGCTTGGAGCGGGGCTTTTGTATCTTGGGTACAGTGCAAACTCTACCGATGCTCGAGAAATCGATCATGCACGAGATCAAGTGAAGCTGTGGAAGAAAAATTTGGTTAAGCTTGAAAGCGAGCAGTACAAAAATGGCATTGCAGGCGCGGAATACTTAGTGGTCCACGGCTATAGCGGAGACTGCCTGCAGGTAGCTCGAAACACTACCACAATTGGCTTTTCTTTTCCTAAAGAGGGAAGCGTTGCGTCGGTTGATTATGTAGCCATCATGCGCACATCGCATGATAAAGAGCTTGCCCATGCTTTTATCAACTTTTTGCATGACCCAAAAATCGCTGCAGAAAATATGGCATACACCTACTATCGCTGCCTAAACACAGAAGCAAAAAAGCTGCTCCCTATAGATCTGCAGACCTCCCCCCTTCTCTACCCAGAGACTGTAAATTTCGTGCGGTTTGAATGCCTACGAGCAGTTGGTACTGCCCGCAAACAGTATGTCAAAGCCTGGGACAGTGTGAAAGAAGACTAGGGACTTGGGTCTGGAAAATAAATAAGATTACGCATTTTGATACTATACTAAAATGTATTAAACATTTTCATATAAGGACTAATATGTCATTTTCAGTTGATGGTTCCCGGCCCGTTTCAGAGGCGCATAATGTGAAGGAACTCTCCGAGTTCAGCGACGCTTCAGATAGACCTAGCGATACTGACCTCGAAAAGGGAGAAGTAAATTATCCCGAGCAGAGAGACAAGAGCATCAGATGTAGGTTTCTCTTCCCTACTCGTTGTAGGGAAGAAATAGACACTGCGGGCTGGCATCGCACGATCGCTGCCTGCTACGTTTGTTTTTCAGTGGTTGCTATACTCTCATGTGCAGTATGCACAGCTATATTTTCGAAGCAGGACTCTTCTTCCTCTTCTTCTTTCCCATCAAGTTAAGGGACTACATGAATGCGGCGGAGGATTCAGATTTTGCCAGCGAGGCCTGCATCTCCTTGACACCGCGTAAAACGTCCTCAGCCGTGGGGCGTTGCTGCGCGACTTGGGATAAGAGTTGTGCAGCAAGTTTGTAGAACGCTGTGTGTTCCGCGTCTCCTTCTTTCCCTAATAGATCTTTGCGCGCCTCTTCATTGTCTGCTTCGATTTTTTTTGCATAAAATAAACGAGTCTCAGGATTGGAGAAAGTGTTATCTAGTCCCTCTTCTTGTGTGCCTACAAAAGGGTCTTTATCTAGGACAACCAAATGGTATATAAGCGACCCCAATGACCACATATCCATGGAAGGATGGGCATCAAACTCCTCGTGCGAAAACATCTCTGGCGCTATATAAGCTGGAGTGCCTTGCATTTTCTGCCTCTTACCAGAACGAGTTACAAATTCAAAATCACATAGTTGCGCGCGCTCACCTTTAAATATCAAAACATTTTCTGACTTCAAGTCCTCATAACACCATCCATTCTCATGCAATCCTTGGAGTGTGGTAGCAAGTTGAGTAATTATTTCCAAAGCACCCTTAAATGGTACAGGACCATGGCGACAACACAATTCTTGTAAATTACCCTCTGCCAATTTTGTCTGATATTTAGCTCGAATATGTCCTTTTGTATCAGGAACATTTACCTGCGTATATTTTGGAAGTGTAGGGATTTTTTCAGAAAGCTTTTTCACCAATGACATTTCACGGTTTAACTCCTTCTGCTGTCTATACATTTCCCGTCGCCGTAAATGGTGATCATGGATGTATTTGTTTATCCCTACCTCAGCCAAAGTAGAAAAGTTTGTTGGAGTAATAACCAGGACTTTTTCCACAAATTTTCTTGGACCTGATCCCACCTCGCCCAAGACAAGCTGGATCTTGGGTGTATCTTTGTTACTAAGATATATTCGAATGGGAAAGTGCAGGCCAGTTTCATTTTTTCGCGCCTCATATACATGGTAACGTGGCCTCTTCTCAGCCAATTCGACCCAAGAAGAAAAATGTTCTCGTATACACGACGCATACCTTTGAGCTTTAGTTGGACTAAGTTCAGAACTCAATGCCTGATCAAGGAAAGGAAATACGGAATCAACAGGCTTTTGCAAACCTCCTGATGATGACTCCAAAGGACTCTTTGTCTGAGGGCAAGGGTCACTGGCTTCGCCATCGGGTTCTAACATGATCCTGACTTTTTCCTGATTCCCCAAGTCTTGAGGTCCGAACCCTTGAACACAAGATTTTAAAAGTTGTGATAAACTTTGCACTTTACACCTCTTTTTTAACTTATTATTTTCCAGTCCCTAAGGCGTTTCTTCCAAGGTCTTTAGAATTTGCAACACTTCCTCTGCCGTTGGTCGTTTCTCAGGGTCTGCATCGATACATCTTGCAGCCAGGCGGTAGATTGTTTCGTGTTGAGGGTCAGCCTTGGATCTTTCTGAAAGTTTTGAACATAACTCTTTAGCCCTCGCCTCTGTATTTTGCTTACGACGAAGAAGCGTGTCGGGGTTCTCTTCAGGAAACTCTTCTATTGCCCCCCTGAACGCACAATCTCCATCGGAAAGTAATTCATACATCAAGGAACCTAACGACCACATATCAAGTTTAGGGTTAACAGCAGGTTTTTCTTTCTGAAATATTTCAGGAGCCACATAGCCCTGCTCCCCCTGGAGCTTAACACGTTTACCAATCCCCGTGGCATCTCCATAACCACAGAGCTGTACACGACCATCCTTAAACCTCAAGACATTACTTGGAATTATAGCAAGATGACATATCCCATTTTTATGGAGATCCTTGAGTTTGGCAGCAACTTGGGCAATTATGTTTATTTTTTCGTTAAATGGTAAAACAGTCCTGTTAGAAATGATGAGATTATATAAATCCGTTTCCGCTAAATCAGTATGATATTTATATCTACACCGCCCATTTCTACGAAGAACTTTTACTTTTGTATAGGCTAGGAAAGAAGACACACGCTGAGAAAGCCTACGTATCAATGATGCTTCAACATCTACCCCCTTCTGATGCTGTCGAATCTCTTTTTTATCCAAGTGATCATCATCATGTGGACGCACATTTATCCCTATCTCAGCTACAGAAGAAAAAGTAGTTGGTGTGACAACCAACACTTTTTTCACAACTTTTCGTAAACTCCATTCCAATTCATCTAAGACCACATGCATTCGCGGTGCTTTTTCAGGAGTAGTATATACTCGAATGGTATAGGGAAGTTTTGTCTCTTCTTTTCGGGCCATATGTACGTGATAACAAGATTTTTTTGCTGATTGTACCCAAGCAGGAAAGTGTTCTCGTGCAAATGTGCTAACTTTCTCAGCTTCATCTTGAGAAAGCTCAGATTTCAGCGCCTGATCCAGGTTGCGGAACAAGTCTTCAGACCCGAAATCGTGGACACTAGATTTAGAAGTTTGTGATACACTCTGCATTTT
>PMZB01000190.1 GCA_003170575.1 Chlamydiia bacterium
GAAACTCCATCAGAAAATGTTTTATTTAAAGTAATAAACCTTACTTTTGGTCCATGCTCTTTAATTGCTTGAGCGAAATTCATTGCCTGTGCTCCGCCCAGCGAAAACCCATAAAGATCAACCTCTCGAACACCAACTGCCTTGTCCGTGAGAAAGTCAAGGTCAGCTTGAGCATCCTCTCTCATTAACTTTTCTGTGCACTGTGTAGAGACGGTTTTGTGGTCCTTTCCATCTCCTTGTACAACATAATCACCCGCGTATGAGCTAAGAAGCACATTGTATCCCTCTTCCAGATACTTTTTGAAAGCCCCTTTATCCAGAAATAGATCTCTATGCATAGCATTGCCATGGTACATAATAACCGTGGGAGCATTGAGACGAAAAGCTCCTTTGGCGGTACTTAAAAACATGGTACCATCATGATAACGGACTTCTCCTAGCTCTGTTTTTACAGGAATACGCACCAGAGCTCCTTGCGGGGGTGCTTGAGCAGCTGCCTTAAGAAGAACTTGTTTTGCATCTTCTATGGTTGGGTTTTGTTTTGAAAGGTATGAAAGATCTTTGTAAATAGGGTGATCTTTATATAATTTTTTTAGATGCGTGTCTTTTCTATGTTCTTGGGGAGATCTAGATCCATACACAAGGTTGAGCACACTTATCCCAAGGTCTTCTAATAATCCCCCTACAGCCGGTGCTTCTAGAAACCTTTTCAAACTACCTGTTTCGATGTACTGATTAGCAAGTTGTGCGCCAATAATGGGAATAAGCTGCAGAAGCGCAATGCGCATCTGGTAAATCGCAAGTGCCGTAAAATCCAAAACTTCTTTCTGCGCACCTGCAAGCCGCCTTACCTTCACAAGATGCAAAAGCTTGGCTCCTTGTATGCCAAGAAGGGCAAAACATCCTGCTGCCACAAAAGCGCATGAAACGGCTAACTTTATTACCGCTTTTGACATCTCGATTGGCGTGACAAGCACTCCGGTAAGTATGTGAAAGGTTCTTGCGCCAAGTTTACCTACAACCTTTTCTTTCTCAGATTCACGTTCAATTTCTCGTAGCCGTGCAAGATACGCAGTTTTATTAGCTAACGAAAGCGCATTGGACATTTCTTTCAGCAAAGAGAGATCTGGGTTCTCTACAATTTTCCCAGGCACCTGGAAATTTTTTTCTGCTTCCTTAAATCCCCCTATTCGCTTGAGCTTAGAATAATCTGCATTTGCCACAGAAACCCGTACCCTTCCGTGAGAAACCTCCTCCAGATATCCCAAAACGTGCTGGTCTTGGTAGGTGAGCCTCGAACTTTCTTCTATTTTGCAGGCAACAGAGACAGACCTTCCATCTTCCCCCACAAATATGAGTATTCCAGTTCGCGGTTTGGCTGGTTCTAAAGGGATTTGGATAAAAATCCTTGCTTCAGGCCCTACCTCCGCAGCTTCTGTCATACAACTCCTTGCCTCTTCTGCTCAAGCTTGACCTCAGCCCCAAGTCGGCCCACGTCATAAGATTCTCGATCAACGAATTTGAAGAATCGAGAAAACTCAGGAAAGGCTGTTTCAACGGCCTGAGCCATCTGTTGAGCAATTACTCTGTAACAAGTGTGTCCTGCAGGTTGAGACCGAAGCTCAGTAATCCATTGTATTTCTCTCAAATTTAGTGTGAAGTACCACCGAATGTAATAGGCCATGGGAACTACATACTGAGCCTCTTCTGGCAACTGCTCTGCAATAGTGTCGTACGCCTCCTTAGCAGCACTTAAAGCTGCTGCATACTCTGTTTCCAGCCCGCTTTCTTGAAGCTCTTGAGGAGTATAGTAACCATTACTGCAGGTAAGAAGTTGTTTCTCTTGTGTAACAAGTCTGTGCCGCTGAAGATCTCTGTATGCCCCATAATCAGCTACAAGATCAAATGTGAAAACCGCATTTTCCAGGGCTCTTGGCGACCTATGGCGTCGATTTTGTCGATGCACTGCTGCGGTATCAAGCAGCTTGCCTAACGCCTCAGGATTGAGATTTTTACAGTAGGCAAGAAGAGTGGAGAAGCTTTCATGCGTATCAGGATAGAGAAGCGCTGCAGCTACTTTGAAAACAGCATCTGGGTCTGAAGCAACTAATGTAACTCCAGGAGTAATCCCTGTCAGAGAGGAGGACACAAGCTTTGCCTCCTCTTTCATCTCAGAGCGCATAGCTTCCTGAAATGAGGAGAAATCAAGATGTGTTTTATGGGAAATTTCGGCTCTTCGCACAAACGAGGGGATTATTTTCTCAAGCTCATCATAGGCAGCTCTTCCAATGTCGCATAACTCTGAAAGATTTGAAGAGTGAAGTTTATGAAGCAAGCTTTCAAAAAACCTCCCATTTCCAAATACGCCCATATTAGTCAAAGTAGAGGCAGGAAGAAGCCCTCTGATGCAGTCTAAGACCTTGGCGCGAACCGCAGCTGTATACGCGCCCTTCGACACTTCAGCCTGTTTTGGATATTTTTCCATCATGAAGGTTGTCAGACGAGGAATCAACTTGGAATAGGTGTCAAAGAGCATATTGCATGTATTTACATAAAGAGATTTCCATGCTGAGGTCATAAGCACAGCCTCTTTATGGAATAAATATTCTCCGTTAACTTTCTGGTCGAAGTATACGTATCGGGTCGATTTTTCCAATGGAGAGCCGCCAATGCGGCAGTCTTCAATCACTTTCGCTGCAATGATCGAGATATTCTCGAGCGCAAGATGCGCCCCGCCAAGCTCGCCGATAGAGTCATCTCCATATCCATCAAGAATTCTGTCATAAAAATTTTGCGCTTTTTTAATCGCTAAAAGTTGTTCCTGAGAGG
This sequence comes from Chlamydiia bacterium, assembly GCA_003170575.1. Taxonomy (GTDB): domain Bacteria; phylum Chlamydiota; class Chlamydiia; order Chlamydiales; family FEN-1388; genus FEN-1388. Next base: position 2,830 of record PMZB01000190.1, read on the forward strand.
ATGTGGGAAGGTTTTCAAGAAGGCTTTTCACACCTGCTTCTTCTTGATTCAACAAAAACTCTTTCAAAAGCAGGGACCGCAGCCCCAAAGTAGAGCGCGAATATCTGGAAAAAAGCGCTCCCTTAATTACCTCAGGAATGTTGTACAGGGCAAAAATAGATGACCGAGTATTTGTCACAAAATGGCCCAGCAGCGCTTCCTGCTCAGGGGTGAATTCTTCAAATGATGATGTCATAGGCAACCTCTTATTTATACCTTTTCTTGTTCAATAAACGGGTTCGACGCTTAAGAAAAAGCTCTCGCGATTCGACGATCAAAAACTAGCCAATATTACAATATGGGTACGTTTTTGATCGATCGAATCCCGAGGCTTTTACTAAGCGTGAAATCCGATTTTTGAACAAGAAGAGGTATAGCTACAAGAGTGCGCTAAAGTAGGAAAAACACGCAAGAGGTAGAGTGCTTATTTCCAAAAGCTTTTTTGATTGATGTTAAAAGAATCGACTAATTATGATTTATCAGCCTTGATATTCAGGGCAATATCTGGAGAAATTTATGATTAGTATAAGTGAAACTAAACTCATCACAACCGAACATATTGAAATACCTCCAATTATTTTTCGACCTCCCTCGCTGCTTTCTCGAATTGGTCATTCAATTCAAAAAATTATCAGAAGTATCCCACTGTTTCATTCCGAAACTATATTTACATTCTACAGCCTCTATCTCCCAGCTCTTTTCCGATATCAAAAAAATCAAGAGTTTTCTTCAAGATGTTTACAACCTGAGCATTTTCCTAGCGCTTACACTTACAAAAGTGCAAGACTCTGATTCCTTGATAAAAGCAGCTCACTTTATCCGCGGGACATTACTCGTAAGCTACAACAATTTGACCGCTCTTCCTCTATGGAATGTTGAAATCTACTCAGTTTTCACTTCCTCCTCTCAAGAAGCGATTCTTACTTCCGACGTAAAACCTAAACTCCTAAACCTTCCACGGGACATCTGGAAACTCACAGAACCTGAAACCGGTACCTCAGTCCTTCCAACAGAGATTAAGAACTTTATCAAAAAACTACTTCCCGATATGGCAAACCAGATAGATATGCTCTTTGAGTGACATTTGAGACTTGAAAAGAGATGGAGTGTATCAGGGTCGAACTGATGACCTCAACAATGCCATTGTTGCGCTCTACCAGATGAGCTAACGCCCCAGATGGTGCACCCCTAAGGGACTGGAAAGGAATATCCTGAACGGTTTGGATGGCTGCGACCCAAATCGTTCAGGACATTCCTTTCCAACCCCTATCTTCACATTATTGGGGTATAACAATGGTATGGAAGGCTTCCCTTTTGTGCAAGTGCACAGGAGGTTTCAACTGGACTTTGTGATTTTTCGAGCTCGCTTTCGCATTCGTTGTCTCTCA
>PMZB01000227.1 GCA_003170575.1 Chlamydiia bacterium
TGGGTAGCGTTGACGCTTACCCTTTAGCTTCGTAGCTTCTTCCATGAACGTGAGCGATTTACAAGGGCAAAAGTCACACCTTCAAGCTGAATGTGATCGAATTGTGGAAATTAGGAAAAGGTTAAATAATCTTAAGCCCACTGAATTTGGATATATCGTTCTTGATGAGCTTTTCAGCGGGGCCTCACATAAGGAAAGATCTGCTCTTGAAACAACTGTGACGGAAGCTCTTGGGTCAAGGAATAATGTTCTTAGCATGGTTGTGTCCCATAATAAATCACTTCCTAGGTTAGAGCAGCCAGGAAACGCCTTTAAAAACTATCAACTCCTTGTAAATGACCTTGCAATCCCACTCTTCCAATTAAGAGAAGGTGTTTCAAATCGACGTACTGCCTTTCAAGTCGCACGTCAAAGAGGAATGCCTGAAGAACAGATCCAACGAGCCCAAAGGCTTTTGGACCATCATGCTCGAAAAAAAAGAAGTTCCAGCAAGAGGTCTCATCGATGAGACCTCTTTTCAACCATGAGTTGGGTTTTGCTTTCGTTGAGGTCCCAGGGAGATGGTTCTCGACTTACTCGGTCACTATCTGTTCTGAGGGATGGGGAACACAACTTATCTGTTAACGATCGTTCCTTGTCCCTGGCTCCCAATGAACGAAAGTTACAATCGTCAACATTTCAGCGATCTTGGTTCACAATTCGTTTAACGTATTGTTTCCCAACCGCTGATTTTTTCATGCGAGGGTGGTTTTTTTAGTCTACTTCGCTTTGAGTGAAAAAAAAGCCAAAATACAAAGAAATAATTCCTGCAACTAGGTGGAGGACTATATCGGCTGTGTTGTTTTCTATGATTCCTAATATGACGTGATTGCCGGCGTAGTAGCCAACTATAACATTAAGAAAATTGACGATACAGAAGATGCGGAAAAACAGAAGCGATGCATAAATACCGATGGAGCCAACGGTAAGAGCAATAATTCCGATGGCAAGATGGTATAGATTATGAATTGCGTTCACTCGAAAATACACCATCACCATGTCGTTGGGTGCTATTATAGGGATTAATCCCCAAATCCCTAGTAGTAAAAAGAAAACTCCAAAAATGTAAGCAGTAATGCGTAGCATAACACCCCCTCTATGCATTGAATTCTTTGTAAATACTGCTTTTCTGTTTGCCTGTCAAGATTTTTCCAGTAACAATGAAAACAAGCAGTTAAATATAGGGACTGCTAACATTAACATGTTGGTTTACAGGAGGTTAGTCTATGCCTTTATCCACACAAATTCTGTTGCTTGGAGATTCTCGCCTTTATCAAGTTTCTGAGGAAGTAAAGAAAAAAGATACTGATCAGATCTCAACTATTGTGGCATCTCTGCATGATGCGCTGATGAATTTTCGCCGGCAGTATGGCCGTGGGCGGGCTATAGCTGCACCTCAGTTAGGCATCATGAAGCGAATCATGTATATGTGCATTGATACACCGACTGTATTTATAAATCCGTCCTTTACTTGGAAAAGCTCAGAGATGTATGAGCTGTGGGATGATTGCATGTCATTTCCAGAGCTTCTTGTCAAAGTAAAGCGGCATAAAGCGTGCCGGCTTTCCTTCTATGATCAGTCGTGGCATAAGCAAGAATGGGATTTGACAGGAGACCTTTCAGAGCTTTTGCAACATGAATATGACCATTTAGATGGCATTCTGGCTACCATGCGAGCAATAGATGGCCGCTCATTTGCTCTAGCCTCCCAAAAACATCTTGTGGGCTTTACGCGATAGGATTAGGGATCGTACAGGAATAACTTTTACAGTTATAGAGGAGAAAAACGGTTCAGATCTTGACGATTTTTCCGAAGTCTTGTATCCACAGATACTTGCGAGGAAAAATCGTAAGTAAGATGAATCGATTTTTCCCACAAGATCTGTAAAAGTTATTCCTGTACGATCCCTTAATTCACCGAAAGGTCTTCTGGGATAGTGGAGAGGGTGGCGTATCTGCCTCCCATGCGAAGAAGCAGTGTTTTCCAGAGATTTTCTGGAGGTGTATCGAAGAGGAGTTCTCTGGATGCGGGATACAAGAACCAGCTGCCATCCAAAAATTCGCGGTCAAGCTGTCCTGTGGCCCAGCCTGCATACCCAAAATTCAAAAATACTGGAGGGGAGGATTCATCCTCGATAAGTTCATGCAGGTACTGAAGATCGCCCCCCAAATAAACATCATCAGCTATAGTGAGAAGCTGTTGTTGATCTGATGGGCTGCTGTGGAGCAGCATCATCTGATTTGTCTGCACAGGGCCCCCTGCGCGAATACTTACGTTTTTGTTTGGAGAAGAAGAGAGGTTCACAAGCTCTTCTGGAAGATCCACGTCAAGAGGCTTATTCACAAGAATAGCAAATGAGCCAGAGGTATTATGCTCGCAAATAAGCAGAACCCCTCTAAAGAAAAGCAAGTTTTCGATCTCTGGGCTTGCTATGAGAAAACATCCTTTTCTGACGGCTGTAGGAAGAGGTTCCGGATGTTCCATATAAAATGCCTCATCATCTTTAAAGATCTGTATATATCGGAAAGAGTATTTTTTAACTACTATTACTCATCTGGTTCAAGATCCAGCTTTTTAGCTGCTTCCTGAAGTGTGCTTAGATCCTGTTTAAGGTTTTTGAGGCCTTCGCGTACTTTTTTTTGCAGCTCTTTGTTTTGGGAAAGATCGCCTGAATCTATAGACTCCTTTATTGAGCCCATAGCTTGAGAGAGTGCTTGCACTGCTTTGGAGGCTTTCTTAAATTCATGGTCTGCCGGCGCATCTTGCCTTCTGCGATATGCTTCTCGTTGCCAATCTCTATTTAAGTGAAAGAGCATGCCATAGGTTTGGATGTCTGAAAGAAGTGTATCTATTTTTTGGGCCGAGGCGGTGAGCGCATCATAAAGAGCAGGGTCTTTGACGAGCCTTGCAAAAGTGCCATTGCTTGTATTGATTGTTTTGAGAAGAAGTTCAAGCTCTTCAGCTGTTCTATGGATTGCTTCAGTTGTTTTAAAAATGCCTTCTTGGTTTTTCTCAACAAGACAAATGAGAGCTTCCATTGTCTGGTCAGCTTTTTTCGCAACTGTGCTGATTTCCCCAAAGGTCTCTTCCACACTTCCCGCTTGGGAAGCGTACAGAATATCATCTGAGCCAATAGGCTGAAGATCAGACTCTTTCAACACAGGGCGGGGGATGATGGCGATAAAGTGCTCGCCCATAAGCCCAGCGGTTTTTACTGAGATCTCGTCGCTTTTGTAAAGTTTCACTGAGGAATCAATAGCAAGCTTAAGCTCATATGGATAGATTAGTTCATTGGCTTTGGTTCGAGGAGCAAAAGCTTCTGGAAGAAGCTCAACCTGTTTTACTTCACCCACAGGTTTGCCTGCAAAGGTGACACGCGTGCCAGGGCTGATTTTATCCACATTTTGGAACCGTACATGCAGGATCAATGCTTCATCTCCAGGAGTGGGATGAAGAAAAAGCAGTGCTCGTGTCAGAAGAGCAAGAGCAAGAATAACCATAAAGCCAATTGCGGCAAGATACTGACGTTTCATGATGTCAAGATCTCCTTTGGAATGCGCTCCCTATTCTCCCCAACAGTATAGCAAACTTGGGCTAGACGGGGGGCTGCAGGAAGTTCCTTGGAAGGTAAAGTTGCGCTTTGAATAAAAGCCTCCACTAGCGGTTCTTTCTGCGAGAAGAAGTTAAGTTTATCACCTGAAAATGGAATAATCCCATCTTGATGCAGGGCAAAATAATCGCCAATAGCGAGGGCAGTGACAATGTCGTGCGTTACTAGGACAACGGTTGCGTGTAAACTCTTTTGGGTAGAACTGATAAGGCTCGCTATATGCTGGGCTGTAATAGGATCCAATCCTGTTGTGGGTTCATCAAAGAGTAAGATTCTGGGCTTATATACTATGAGGCGTGCGAGCGCAACACGCCGCCTTTGCCCGCCGGAGAGTTCAGAAGGATATTTTTTTTGAAATCCAGCAAGCTGCACATTCTCTAAGGCATCAGCGACTTGTTTTTGGATCGCGCCTTCATCTGAAGCAGAGTCTCTATGAGAATGAAGGGCAAAAGCAACATTTTCTTCCACGGTCATTGAATCAAAAAGAGCAGAACTTTGAAAAAGCATGCCCACATCTTTTCTAGAATGTCCTTTTCGCATCGGCTCATTATCTATAAGTATTTTTCCTTCATCAGGAATCTCAAGTCCTGCAATTTGCCTTAAGAGAACACTTTTCCCCACTCCTGATTGTCCAAGAATAATTGTAATACGATTGGCAGGAATATGAAGCGACAGACCTCTCAGAACAGAGTTTCCTTCATAAGACTTCCATAAATTTTTTACACTTATCAACTATATACCTCTATTTAAATCCAAAAACATACCAGTAAGCCGCATTAAGGAAAATTGTGAGAAGAAAATTTGCTCCTAGTATGGATGAATAGGCTATGACAACACTTTTTGTTGTGGCATGTCCAACTCCTGCAGCCCCGCCATGGGTTCTCATGCCATAAAAACAGGCGATGGATACGATGAGCAGCCCAAAGATCGTCGATTTAACAACGTTGCTAATCACATCAAACCATGTGATATATAGGGGCAGCGGTTCAAAAAAGGCGAGCGTTGTCATTCCATATAATTTTGTTGCAATAAACCACCCTCCAAAAACACCGCATGCAGTACTAAATATTGTAAGAACAGGCATCATAAATCCAAAGCTGAGGTATCTGGGAACAAGAAGATACTCAGTTGGGTCAACTCCCATAGAGCGCATGGCATCAAGTTGTTCTGAGACCTTCATGCTGCCTATTTCAGCGCACATTGCAGCTCCGACCCTGCCTGTGATAATAAAAGCAGAAAGAACCGGCCCAATTTCCACAAGCATGGATTTGGCCACCATTACTCCGGTAATGCATGTTAAGCCTTTGTCAGATAACTGAAAGAAGGATTGCGCGGAAAGAACCATTCCAATAGCAAGGCCTGTGATACAGATAAGAGGCAGGGATCTCACTCCAGTTTCATACAGTTGCGCAACAATTAAATCGGTTCTTGGCCGGCGTGTACAAACAAGTTTCAAGATTTTAAATTGTGTATAAACGAATGAACCGACACTTATTAGAAAATCACGCAACGGAATAAAGAAACTTGAATGCAAAAGCTTAAACAAAATAAGGCCTCAAGGAAAAAAGAGCACTCTCACATTATAGTGAAAACATGAATTACATTCATCTAGAATTTCCTCTTTGCAATAAAATATCTTTATTTTGTAAGTTGCGAATACGAGAGGGTAAAACCTCAATGGCTTTAAAAAAACACAAAAGAATGTTGTGATATGCAAATACAATCAAAAACACAAGCAACTGTAGCAATTCGTGAAAGTAAAAAGAACTTTCATGAAGAAGCGCGGACGCTTTTGTGTGAGGACCATGTAGGGTATGTGCTTGTCACATGCCGTAAAACAAAACAAGCAGGAAAATTGGAGGTTGAGGTATCCTACGAGGGGGATCCTGATCTTGCCTGTTATCTTGTCGATGGAGCCCAAACTTATTTTCAACATGAATTTCAGGGTGGATAGTGAACCTGACCCGTTTTGAAGAGTTTATTTCACAAAGAAAAAATATCATCTCTTTCAAGCCAGATGTGCCTGAAGACGAACTGCTCCTTCGTTTGGTTGCCATTGCGCAAAAAACTTCTTCACTTCTCGAGCTGCAGCCTACTCGATTTGTTATTGTTAAAAGTCCGTTTGTAAAAGAAAAGATTATGCGCGCAAGCTGGACGCGTCCTGCAGTTGGATCTGCGCCCATTTTCATTGCTTTTGCTGGCGATAGAAATGTTTCAATCCCTGCAGATGAAACCTTGAAAGAGTCTTATGAGTTTCTTTTTTCCCATAAGCCATTGGGTTTTGGCTGGCTTTGCAAGGCTTTACTTGTACCTTTCTTGCGCCTGTTCTCTCCGACTCCTGAGCTGCCAGCAGTGCATAAACGCGCGTGGCTCTACAAAGAGCTTTCTCTTAGCGCTATGCATTTTATGATTGCTGCTGAAACAGCAGGACTTTCCTATTCTGTTATTCACCTGTTTGATGAGAACCGTGTGAAAAGGGCGCTCAACCTACCCAGAAGCTATGTTGTCCCTTTTATTCTGGCTCTTGGGTATTCAAAAGAATCTGCTTCTGAAAGGGATATATTACCCCTCTCAGATGTGATTATACGCTTGTAAATCTCCCCATGCCTAAAATCATTCTTGACTATTGCTTCTCAATAGGGTATCGATAAGTATATATTTCACAAAGGGGTTTTTTTATGCCTTTCGTACCACTGCGAGTTCTTTTAGATTATGCCCGGGAAAAGCAGTTTGGGATTGCTGCATTTAATGTAAACAACATGGAGCAGATACAAGCCATCTGTGAGGCAGCTCAGGAGATTATGGCTCCAATAATAATTCAAGCAAGCAAAGGGGCGCGCAAGTACACAAACGACATTTTTCTCAAACACCTTATGCTGGCTGCGGCGGAGCTGTATCCTGATATACCGATGGTGCTGCATCAAGACCATGGCAGCAGCCCAGAAGTGTGTTTAAGCGCCATTCGCAATGGATTTACAAGCGTGATGATGGATGGTTCGCTTGAGGAGGATGGCAAAACCCCCTCATCTTTTGAGTATAATGTTGCTGTCACACGCTTTGTGGTGGATGTAGCTCACTCTGTTGGGGTCTCTGTGGAAGGGGAGTTAGGCACTATTGGATCTATAGAGAAGATGGCTGCAGGCGAGCTTGAGGATGCTCATGGTGCTGTTGGGAAACTTACGATTGAGCAGCTTTTGACTGATCCAGCGCAGGCGGTTGAGTTTGTGAGAAGAACAGGTGTAGATGCGCTTGCTGTTGCTATTGGCACAAGCCACGGAGCATATAAATTTACATCACCGCCAACCAAAGACGTGCTGGTGATTGATCGTATTTTAGAAATCCACAAGCTTATTCCAGAGTGCCATCTTGTAATGCACGGATCAAGCTCTGTTCCCCAAGATTTACTCCAGCTCATAAATAAACATGGGGGATCGCTGCGCCCTGCCTGGGGAGTGCCTGTGGGTGAGATCCAAAGAGCTATCAAGGCCGGGGTAAGGAAGATAAATGTGGACACTGATTTGCGCCTTGCCATGACTGCCGCTATCAGAACCGAATTTCATGAACATCCAGATCGTTTTGATCCACGCGGATATTTAGGCCTAGGGCGGGATAGCATGAAGCGCGTCTGCAGAGAGAGGATGGAGCAATTTGGCCAAACGGGCCATGCCAAACATATCCCACATGTTACCTGTGAGGAAATGGCCAAGCGATATTTATCCGGGTTTTATGGGGAAAATGCTAAACCAAGTCCGGTACTTGCTCGGGCTAGTGCTAAAAATTCACACTGACAACAGGCCTGGATTTTGTTAATCTCATATTTTCGTAGCAAATGGGAGGGCATATGTACGGGCGCAATGATGATTGCTGGTGTGGAAGTGGAAAGAAGTGGAAAAAATGTCATTATCCTGAAAAAGGGGAGAAAAAGCCTTCAAAACCTATCTCAGAGCTTTTTGAGATGTATAAGAAAAAATGGGGGATCATGCTTAAAACCCCTGAACAGATTGAAGGGATACGAGAAGCGTCGCGCCTGACTGCAGCAATCCTCGATGAAGTTGCAGATAGGGCAAAAGAAGGGGTGACCACAGATTACTTGGACCAACTTGCTTATACCAAAATCACTCAAGCTGGCGGCATTCCTGCTTCTTTACATTACGGGACACCGCCTTTTCCCAAAAGCATCTGCACATCGCTCAACGAAGTTATCTGCCATGGCATACCCAATGATATTCCCTTAAAGCAAGGCGATATTGTCAATATTGACGTTGCAGTTATCTTGAGAGGGTATTTTGGGGACTGTTCTAAAATGGTGGCTATTGGCCCAGTTTCTCCCGACAAAAAGAAAGTGTTTGATGTGTCCAAGGAGTGCTTAAAGAAGTCTACAGCCATTGTTCGACCAGGCGGGTATCTAAGTGATATTGGAGATGTAATCCAGGAAATTGCCGATAAAGCAAATTGTTCTGTTGTCACCCAGTTTGTAGGCCATGGCGTGGGGCTAAAATATCATGAACCACCGCAAGTTCCTCATTTTAAAAATGGGCTGAAAATACCTTTTACGCCAGGAATGATCTTTACTATTGAGCCCATGATCAATGCAGGAGTGCCCCAAGCAGTAATTGACCCTACCGACAAATGGACCGCACGCACTCGCGACGGCAAGCCCTCTGCTCAGTGGGAGTATGAGCTTTTAGTTACTGAAAGTGGCGTAGAGGTCTTAACTCCTTGGAAAGAAACCTCATGCCAAGAGGTATAAACGCTTTGAGTTATTGTTTGACGCTTCCTTAAAGGCCGATCAGGTCGCTATCTTCAGTTTCGGCTATTATTGCCTTTTCTAAGAGAGTATCGAGCACATCGTCAGCTCCATTCGTACTGCAGTAGACATAATATTTCCTCTTATTTATGTGAATTGTTACAAAAGCTTTAGCCCAAGCGCCATGAAAAGGGGGAACTCTTGTCGCGCTCTATTTTCCCAGGTGGAAGCCTTTCCTGTGCTTATCTTGGGGGAGCACCATTCTTGAAGCTCTTCAATCACGAAACCTTTTTCATGAGCTATCGACACATAGTGGGATAGGGGGAAATGAAACGACCAAGTGGTTTCTTGATCTTTTCCAGGGTGAGTTACAATGGGGATTTTTTGGGGAGTCATGTAGGCTGATATTTCACGTGTTTGGGTTTTTGTGCTTTCATTAAAGCTCCAGCTGCTTTTTCGTGGGATACGAAAGTATGGGTGGTTCAGCACAAAGACCGCTTTGCCGCCCTTTTCAAGTACTTTTGAAAGTTCTTGAAAAATGATTTCAGGCTTATCAATATTCTGTAGGGCTAAAATACATACTGCATGGGTGAATTTTTTGGAAGGATCAAGCGGCCAGGGCTTTGTGAGATCCGCCTGAATGAACGCATGACGAGAAGAAGTGTCATACTGTTTTGCTGCAGCGATCAGCGTGGAGGCAATGTCCAGCCCCGCATATGAAACTGTCTTGGGAATGTGGCGAGCAAGCACTCCTTGCCCGCACGCAACATCAAGCACTCGGCTTTTTTCGCTGAGCTGAAGCATCTCAAGAGTTTTAGGTATGATGATTGTTTTGTGGAAGAAGTGACCTTCTTCGCCCACAATCGAGTCATACCACTTACCAACATTTTTCCAAGACGTATTCATAGATGTACTTCAGTAATCAGGATTATTTTCTAATGCTTGAGCTATGATAAGACCAACGCTAAGTCGAGGGTCTATGACAGCTTCTGCTTCGGCTATCGCTGCCTTTGCTAATAAACGATCGAGATCCTCTCTCGGTATGTCGGGGCTTATATGGTTCATCACATCAATGCCATTTCGCCACAGAGTTTTGCAGTTCAGCAACTTTTCTGCAAGCAGGGAATATGCCTTCTGGGCGCACTGGAATGCAGCCTCCTCTGATTTCCCCATAGAAATATTATGTGCAAACTCGAAGAACACTTCCTCAAAAGTCTTTTGTTTTGCTAGAAGAGTCCCTTTTGCAATGCAAGCGTATGCTTCAACAAGATCTTCTTCCTGAATTTGCCATGCGCTACATACCTGGTCTATAAGCATGCGTGCTTTTTGCACATCTTTTTCAGCCGCAACTTCAACTGTTGCAACCAACCATTTCCCCTTTTCTTTGATAGGGGGTAGAAAGTTACTGTAAAATGCATAATGTTCTGGATGTCTATTATCGAACCAGTACTGGGCAATTTCGTGAAATGTATCAGTTAAATCCCTGCCTTTCAGGTACTGTTCGGCAATAGAAAATGAATCAACGAGGTCCTCTCGGCGGCCAAAGGTTACTGCAATTTTCTGGACTAGTTTCACATCAACAGGGTTATCTTGACTGCCATGAGTTATAAATCTTGCCATACAGCTATTCCAATATCCCTGATCATAAAGATAGACGGCTAGCTCAGCAATTAACTCGTTTTTCAATCGCTCATCCTCATCGAGATTTGCAATTGTTCTAACCACAGCAAACAGTTTATCGATCATCCCCTTATTAATAAATTCTTGGGCTTCAATACGTAATGTTTTTAAGTCATGCCGTCCACTCTCAATGTCTCCATCAGCTTGTGTTGGAGACCTTTGTTCATATTGTGGGATGGCGCACCAAGCTTTTTGTTTTGCATGATAAATTGAAGTAGAAATAGACTCAAAAATAGTTTGTCCGTTGTATTTATGTATAAGGATCAGTTCAATCAGCTCTGCGTTTTCTATATGTCCTTTTTTCGCTTGTTCAATGCAAATAAGGGCTAAAGTTTCCCTTGTTTGTCGACTGTATCCTATGATTTCAGCTAGCTCCAATGACAAAGCTACCTGGGGCTGTGGGTCTTCACATAAACGTTGTATAATTGCTAACTTGAATTCTATTGCATCATTGCCCGGGTTCCACCTTTTTTTTACAAGCATGATGAGTTCTTCCCATTTTTGCATGCGGATCAGACCGTACGCAATGGAGAGAAGGCCTACATTCGTATTCTTCCCCTGAAGAGTGTTCATTGCAATACTATGTGCCAAGGACATACAAGCTAGATTATTGCTTTCCTGTGATGCGACGCTTAAGCGATTTATAATTGTAAGCCAGGTATTACTTTGGAGCTCGGGCGTACTAATGCCTGAAATAAGTTGAGACAGTGCTTGAGATCTTCTTTCTAGTTCGGGTACGCTCCTCAAACGATCTGGTTCAGACAGGGGAAAAGGAGTTCCCTCCAAGCCTCCATGAAACCGCTGGTGTATAATTAGGTCATTAACAAAAGTCATAACATCTCCTTTATTTATGTCCTAAATTTATACTGTTATTGTGGTGCTCTTTTCAATAGTTTTTATTTATTTAACGAGATGGGATAAAAGCACGGCTAGGTTTTTGCGAAATTTTGTGTGGAATTGTTGCGAAGAAACCCCAAACACTTGTAAACACTAAAAGTTGGAATCAAGTGTTGAGGTGGAATGTGACAGTTCTTTCAGAAGAAGCAGCAAAAAACGTCCAGGCATGGCTTGAAGGGCCATATGATATTGATACCAAAGATGCCATCAGAAAAATGATGGTGGTGAATGTCCCGGAAACGGAAAACGCTTTTTATTCCTATCTCTCTTTTGGTACAGGAGGTATGCGCGGGTTGATGGGCATTGGGCCGAATAGGATGAATCTCTATACTGTCCGCCAAACAACAAGAGGCCTTGCAGACTATCTGAAGAAAGCCTTTCCAAAAACGCCGCTCAAAGTTGTGATCGGTTTTGACTCGCGAAATAATTCTAAAATGTTCGCACAAGAGGCAGCCAGAGTGCTTGCCGCGGCATCTATTCAGGCATTTATTTTTAAAGAGTTGCGTCCTACACCTCTTGTCTCTTTTGCGTGCAGGCATCTTGGGTGTCATGCGGGCATTATGATCACAGCGTCGCACAATCCTCCAGAATATAATGGATACAAAGTGTATTGGGCTGATGGAGGCCAGGTGCTTCCCCCGCATGATAAGGGGATTCTTGCAGAAATAGAAAAGGTTAGAGCCAAACCTAACCCCGTTCCTGTTACTCCAGAACAGGATCCTTTTATCCAAGAAATTGGGAAGGAAGTTGATGAGGCATATCTTGCGGCCATAAAGCCGTTGTCACTGTGGCCGGATATGAATAAATCAACGTTTCTTGTTATGTATTCGCCTCTTCACGGCACTGGTGGTACCCTTATGCCACAAGCCTTGCTGCAGTATGGTTTTGAGAATGTAAAGTATGTAAAGGAGCAAATGATCGCTGATGGCTCTTTTCCGACAGCCCATGTGCCAAATCCAGAGGACAAAGGTGCTTTAAAGATGGGTATAGAGGCTATGTTGCAAAAATCCTGCAATATTTTTCTTGCAACAGATCCAGATGCAGATCGTTTAGGGGCGGTTGTCAACCATAAAGATGAGGCTGTGATTTTGACAGGCAATCAAATAGCGGCCCTCTTGGCTGAATGGATCCTGCTACGTCTCAAGGAGCAGGATAAAATGCCTGCACACCCCACTCTTGTGAAAACGATTGTAACGTCGCCTCTTATAGAAAAAATAGCAAGGGAATATGGAGCGTCTATAGCTGAGGTCCTGACCGGGTTTAAATATATTGCTCAAAAGATGAATGAATGGGAAAAAGATCCGGATCACCAATTTATCTTCGGGTGCGAGGAGTCCTATGGATATTTATATGGAACCTATGCACGAGATAAAGATGGGATTCTCTGCGGCTGCCTTCTTGCCGAGATTGCTTGGTACTTCAAGCGAAAGGGGAAAACACTTGTGGATGCACTTGAAGATTTATGGAAAAGGTATGGGTATTTTGAAGAATCTACAAGCACCTGCATCTTTAGTGAAACCAAGTCTGGGCGAGATAAGATGGCAGAGGTGATGAAAAGCCTGCGCACAAAACCTCCAGAAACATTCGGGGAGTATAAATGCATACTTTTTGAAGATTTGCTTACCAAACAATTTAAGGGAGACCCTAAGCTGCGAGTAGGGGAGTCTCTTCCGCAATCAGATGTTCTCATCTTCACCTTGGAGGGTAACTCCAAGATCATTGTCCGCCCTTCAGGCACAGAGCCAAAAGTGAAAATTTATTATATGCTTACCGCTGCAACAGAAGGGCAGGACTTAACTCAAGTCAAAATCGCAACCAAAAACAAGAGCGATCAACTCAAGCGAATTATGAAAGATATTGTGGGATAGTGCTTGAATCTAATGTCATCGCACTCAAGCCTTCTGTGATACCTGCTTCAGAGGCCTCACCTCCGATCATCATGAGTGGAATATTTTCCATAATAACATCACTTGTTAGTTTTTTCTCTTGAAAGGCCAAGGCAGCTGCTTTTTCGAATTCCGACAATATCGAAGGAGGGATATAATTGCAAAATTGCACTAGTTTGTGAAAATGACCTGTAGTAAGCGCTTCAAAGGCAATTTTCATATATATAATCTTTCGACATTGTTCTTTGAAATAAGAATCTACTAAATCCTTTACTTC
>PMZB01000263.1 GCA_003170575.1 Chlamydiia bacterium
GAGGAACATTGAAAGAAAAAGCAAACGCACGTGTCTCATGGATATCCTCATAAGTGAATAAAAATTCATCATCCTATATATAAACTATGAAAAAACAAAACTCTATAGAAATCAAGCTCATTCAGCAATGGATAGCTTGAAAAATTCCAACATAGTACCGGTCAGTAATCCTAAATCCTAAATCTAAATAACATTTTCTAGCTGCTACATTTTCCTCTCCTGTAAAAATAATTGCCTTGGTCGCTCCCTTTGTTTGCATATAGCGAATAAGGTGGGAGCATACTGCTTTGGCATATCCTTTTCTTTGAAAGTCAGGATGCGTAGCTACGCCTAAAATTTGAAATGCTTTGATGGCGAGTCCATTACTCGATGCTACAGCAACAATTTTCCCTTCTATTTCGAGACAAAAGATGATTTCACAGGCTTTCACTTTTAATCGCTCTTCCTCTGTTATGGGGTCCTCAAAAGGAAGGAGATGAATCAGTCGAGTCAACCGAGCCGCCTCATCAACATCATGTTCGGTAATCGGACGAATAACCGCATCTGGAGAAGTAAAAGGTGTAAAATCCCTCATTGCTAATTCAAAAAAAATGCCTTCTGGATCGGCTGTGGAGATTCTTCCTTGAGAAATAAACTCTTCATAAGCGGGTTTGACCATATGGGCAATTCCGAGGAGCGCAGTTACTGAAGGGTGTTTGTTTAACACAACTTGTGCTAATGCTCGAGAAGCCTCATCGTTTTCAGAATACATGCTGCAGGAATGAAACGTTGGGTAGAAACCGCACACGCCAACAATGTGCCCCGCTTTTTGAGCAACATAAATAAATGATGGCTGAAACCGGCTCCGGAGATTTCCTAGAAGAAATAATGCTTGTGTTTCATGCGGCGTAAGCACGTCGATGAGATTTTGGCGTACCTTTTCTTCGGTTACGTCTTTTTGGGTAATTTCGAGTTTCATTTTTTATGGCGCCCAACAGGCGAACTGTTTGTCTCCAGGGCCGCTTGAGATTTTTACAGGTTTAGGTTGATTCAGGTTCACCAAGTAAATATCAGCGTTTTCCGCTGAGTATCCGTGAAATACAAGATGCAAGCTGTCAGGTGCCCATGAGGGACTTTCTTTCCCTCCTTTTCCCTCAGTCAACTGTTCCTCTTTGTCTCGTTCAATATCATAGATCCATATCTGCCTGTCTCCCTGGTTTTTTGCACTATATGCAATTTTTTTCCCATCTGGAGACCAGGCTGGAGCTGTATTTTCTCGGCATCGCTTGGTAATAAGTTTGGGATGAAGATCCGCCACTTTGGTTCCTGGAGCAGGCACGTCCATAATATAGATCTTTGGAGAGCCGTCTTTGTTTGAAACGAATGCAATTTTTTTCCCATCTGGAGAAAAGGTTGGGCAAGCTGTTGCAGCTCCCTTTGCATGGTAGGCTTGCTGCGGTTTTCCTACACTTCCCACATCCTCTTCAAAAGGGACTACATACAGGTCTGCTGTTCCTGTGATATCAGAACAAAAAGCAATCATAGACCCATCTTTTGAAACAGCGGGTGTGAGTTGATTGCCGCGCATAAGGGTAACTCTGTACACATGCCCATCATGAGGAGATTTGGCAAATATTTTTGGCTGACCAAGCTCATACGAAACATAAAGAAGTGTATTGCCTGATCGTTTACTTGGTGTTGGAGCAAGGGCTGGCGTGACGCAAAGAGAGTGGGTGTTTGTTAGCGCATGAACATTAAACCCATCATAATCTGCCTGCACCACTTCAGAGAAAAAGAGAGGCTCTTTTTGGTCCACAGAGACTTTCTTTTTGATTGTATATATGATCTTTGTATCCGCAACCCCAGGCTTGCCAAAGAGCATAGAATGAATGCAGTCGGCGAGCTGATGAATTTTCCCGCGATCCTTAGAAAGATCCCCGCAAAGCGTTATGGGGCTGACCTGTCGTTCAGTTCCTGAAGTTATCTGAGCAACCTTTGCTGAAAGAGTTGTGTCATCTATTTTCCAACGGATAAGGTAGGAGATATTTTTTTCGCGAAGTTTTTCTAGATTGAGATCTCCCTCATAGGAAGGAGTACCTAGAGCTGCTTGTGCCGCCTGATGATCTTGACCCTCAAGAGCATGTGTCATGCCATTAGTATTCATGTCAAAGAGAAGAACGTTCCTGATCCGGGAAAGATACTCTGGGGGGAAAGCAGTTGTATTTTGTTCAATCGGTTCAATCAGTGCTGGAAGCAGAGAATGCTCACTTCCGAGCACAACACGTATCTCTTCTTTTTCCTCGTTCGCAAGAAGTAGAGAAGCAGATAAACAAAAAGCTATACCAATTTTGACACAAATCGAGTTCATTGATCCTCCTTCACTGGTGATATTGATCCAGATCATATCATAAATGGGATTTGACCTATACAGTTGCCATTGTTAAAAAAACAAACTTGTCATTTTTTTGTCCAAATTCCAGTAAAGATAGAAAAAAGAGGCAGAATATTGTATACTTGCTCGTTTCCTTTTAACAAGCTATATCATTTAGAAATAACAACCCCTAAAGGAGTTTATGGTAAATAATGATATGACGGAGCGTGCTTTCCCTCCTGAACAAGTCGGTGAGATGCTTATCAAAGTAGATCGATTTGGCCGAGAAGATGGTACTGTCGATAAACGCAAAGCACATGAAAAAGGAGTCTTGCATCGAGCTATTTCAGTGTGTATTTTCGATGCAAAAGGGCGCTGGCTTTTACAAAAAAGATCCCCTAAAAAATATCATTCTGCAGGACTTCTTGCAAATGCATGCTGCGGTCATCCACGTCCAAACGAGGACACGCCTGCTGCTGCACAGCGCAGGGTACATGAAGAGCTGGGTATTTCTTGTCCGCTTCACTTTTGCTCCTCATTTGTCTACAAAACAAAAGTGACAGACGGGCTCACCGAATATGAGTTTGATCATCTTTATGTGGGATTTTACAATGAAGATGTTCATCCCGATCCGAAAGAAGTGGAGTCCATTCTTTTTCTTGAGGAGAAGGAAATAGAAACACAGCTTAAGAACTCTCCACATCTATTTGCTGCATGGTTTCCCTTTGTTTTTCGGGAAGTGATGCTCCATAAGAATAACTTATTAAAAGCAGCTCCAGGAAAGATCATTTGAGAGCTTAAGCAAAAATGTGTGCTCTGCCTCCCCAGGGAAGCTTTGCCCGAAGGGAGAGAAATGAATGGTTTTAAGTTTCTCCAGGAGCGACCTTTTTATTTTCTCATTTTTACAGCTGACAACTGCGATTGAGTCTACTTGGCCATTCTTTTTGAGCGTCAGCTTTATACGTATTTCGCCTGGTTCTGCAAGCCGGATGCTCAGTTGCAGGCGCCGTATAAGATCTGTGATGTAGCATCCTTCCGAAGATGTTTCACTAAATTCAGGCTCATCGTCTGCGCCCTCTTGAGAGGCTATTCCTATATCCGAGTGCAGAGCTCCTACTGACCCAACCCGCGATACTTTCCCTGATCCGCCTTTTCCTCCTCCGCTCCCTGTACCAGAAGACTGTGCGGCTTTGTGAGATTTATTAAGTCTATCAATCGCTTCTGCTACAAGTCGTGTGTCGTAGGAGGGGGCTGTCTGTTTTTTATTGGGTTTAGAAGAAACAGCCTTTCCAGTTGGTTTTGGGGCTATTTTTCCTTTTTTCGACGGGGCAGGAGCTGCCTTTTTTGATACTGTTTGTTTAGGCGCTGCTTTTTGTTTTGGCGATGGAGCTGCTTCCTCTGGAGCAGAAGAAACTTCTTTTTGCGCAGGTTTTTCAGGCGGAGACTCTTCTTGTAAGGGTTCAGACGCCTCACTGGGTTCAGGGATTTTTTCTTGCGGTTCCGAAGAGGCAACCTCTTGTGCAGGAGGGGCGGGAGGCGCTTCGATTTTTCTAGGTGAAGTTTTATGTGTCTTTAGTGCTACAGATTGGACAAGAAGCTTCTTTGAAGAACGTGTAGCTTGCTGCGCCAAGACCGTTTGTGCGACCAGAAACAAAAGAAAAGCAGCATGAAAGGCGGCAGAGACAAAAAAGGCCTTTTTTTGTGAATCCTTCAGAGGAAGTTCGCCGTTATTCAAATTGCCTCCTCAGGGTGCAAGCACAATATCCATCTCATCAAAGCCAACCTGTTCCAGACAATTTTTTAGGGCCTGATATGTGCCAAAATGAGCTCTTTTATCATGAAAGATTTGCGGTATTGCCTGCGGGTAATGTTGCTTCAAAAAGACAAGTTTTGAAGTAAGATCCTCCAGAGATACTTTTGAGCCGCATATCAGGATAGTATTGTCTGCCCGCACATGGATTTGGATAGGACTTGCGTCCCGCATTGAAAGAGGCGCGTGGGAGGGAAGGTTGCCTCCTCGAGCAAGCTCAACTTGATCACGATCAAGAAGCGGAGCAACAAGGATAAAGGCAATGAGTACTACAAACACAACGTCAATAAGCGGTGTCAAATTAATAGTTGGTTCGTGAAGATCAACTCCTCTTCGTTTCATAGATCCCATAAGTTAGCCTTCTGGATCCTTATAGTGCATGGCAATTGTAGAGAGAATTTCCGTAGAAAAGCGTTCCATCTCGTGATCAAAGTCAGCAATGTTGTTTTTTAGATAGTTGTAGCCTATGAGCGCTGGGATTGCGTTGATAAGCCCGAGCACGGTTGTAGTAAGGGCCAGCGAGAGCCCTCCCAGAATCTGTTGATTTCCCATGGATCCCTCGGCAGAAAGGCCTGAGAAGGTAACTAGGATGCCATAGACTGTGCCAAGCAGGCCCAAAAAAGGCGCAAGGGTAACTATTGTGGAAAGAAGGTACAAATTTCTCTCTAGGTACTTTGTGAGGGTAGAACTTGTTGCATACGCATGGTTTTCAAGGAGCGAGATATCTGAGAAGGTAAGCAGGCCTATTTGTTTTCCTCGTTTATTTTTTTCTAGAAGCTCTGTTGTCTTTGTCTTCAGCACATCATAAATAAGGAAAAAGGCATTGGGCGTCTCTGGATGTGTTGTGCGAGCATAACTTACGGTGAGTGGATGGTTTTTTTGCTCGAAGAAGGAGCGTTTAAAAAGGGCGGATTCGTTTCGTACGCGATGGGTGATCCACCATTTATGGATCAAAATGGTCCAACTGAGAAGCGAGATAAACATAAGTGCAACATAAATAGATTTACCAATCAGATCAGATTCACCCCATGCTGAAAGAAATGGGTTTTGAGCTGTTGCAAGAAGCAGATACATAAGACAAACCTCACTAATTATTAACTTGTTCTAACCACCCTCGTAGGCGTAATCAGTATCAGGAAGTGCAATCTGCGCTGACTGCGGCGGCCCAGCAGGAGAGGGTTGATAGTTTGTTTGGGAGAAGTTTTCAAACTTAGCTAATTCCTTCCTGTACGTCAATATAGCGCTTCCGGTGCCCCCATGGCGGTTTTTCGCAACAATAACCTCTGCCTGTCCCGGCCTATCATACGGGTCATAGTACTCCCTGCGTAACAATAGGAGGACGACGTCACTATCTTGCTCCAGTGAGCCGCTTTCTCTCAAATCGCTTAACATGGGGCGGTGGCCTTGGCGCTCTTCGACTTTGCGGGAAAGCTGGGCAAGGCAAAGGATCGGGATATCAAGCTCGCGTGCGAGCACTTTCAGCATTCGGGAGATTTCAGAAATCTCATTCTGCCGGTTCTCTGCACTTTTCACAAAACCTGATCCTGAGATGAGCTGCAGGTAGTCGATAACGAGAAAACCAATATTATGGCATTCTTTCATTCGACGCGCCTTGGCGCGCAGATCTGTGATCTTCACCCCAGGTTGGTCATCAATGACAATAATGTGCTGTTGGATTTCATTGACCGCTTCGACAACTTGATGAAATTCAGCAGTTGATAAAGCCCCTGTCAGGATTTTATTGGATTCAACTTCAGATTGGGAGCAAACAATGCGGTGCACAAGCTGCTGTGCGGTCATCTCAAGGGAGAAGATTCCGACAGGAATATGGTTTTTAAAAGAAACGGCCTCTGCAATATTCAAGGAAAGAGCTGTCTTTCCCATGGCAGGGCGTGATGCAAGAATCACGAGGTGAGAGTTATTAAACCCATTGATGATCTTGTCTAGATCCATAAAATGCGTGGGAATACCTGTAATAGTGGAATCCTCAGGTCCCAGCCGCATAAATCGCTCTTGCCGAGCTTCTAGGTCCTTGAGGAAAGAGGTGTGTTTGTGCGCATCTTTTCCTGATAAAAGTTCGGAAATCAGCTCGCCCGATTTTCTATCCCGTGCTTGTCCTATATGGAAAAAAAGCTGCTGAGCTTCGTCCAGTGCAGAACCGACATCCCCCGGCTCATCACGGGCTGTTTTTTCTACTTGTTGCGCCGACACAATCATCTGCCGCAGCAGAGATTTATCTTTGATCAGGGAGGTATATTCTTCAATATATGCAGCTGTGCCTGCGTACTGAGCAAGAGTGGTGAGGTACACAACCCCGCCTACAGCCTGGAGCCTATCCTGGCGTTTCAATTCCTCGGCGATAAGGTGCACGTCTGCTGGTTTATCCGCCTTATATGCCTCCTGAAGGCAGCGAAAAATGATTCTGTGCTCTGAATAATAAAAGTCTGCTTCGCTTAAGCGTTCAGAGGCAGTGTTGAGACTATTTATTGATGTGAGCATGCAACCCAACACCATCATCTCAGATTCTTTCGAATTAGGCGGAACGTTTGGTTTTCCTGGAATATCTGTCACAAAGAATGTCTCTCACTTTAAGTTGCATGTTATAATGTCTAGCTTTTCGAGAAGGTATCGAATAGCAGAGACTTGTAACTCACCAGTTTCATTATGCACAAATCTTGCAAGGAAGGTGTACCATTTTTCTTCTTCTGTTGGCTTTCCTTTCACTTCTGCTTCGGGTACCTTCCAATCTTTTGGAACAACACTCTTCTGAAGCTCTATATAGTCAGAGCTGAAGGTTTCATCAGTTTTTGATTTTAATAGGGGTAAGATCCACTCGAATATGACCG
>PMZB01000111.1 GCA_003170575.1 Chlamydiia bacterium
GTTCAGGCACGGGCACAGGTACCAAAAAACTGCCAATAGGAATTTATAATGATATCCCATATACCAGTTATGAAAAAAGAAGTCTTAGCGCTTCTTGAAGATTTAGCTCTTGAGACTGTTTTTGACGGTACATGTGGCGGGGGCGGACATGCAGGGGAAATTCTTGGAGTCCATCCTGAAATAAAACGCTACATTGCCTGTGATAAAGATACGTATGCGTTAGCAAGGGCAAAAGAAGCTTTGCAAGGCTTTTCTGATAAGGTTGCCTTTATTCATGCCCCCTTCTCATTACCCCCTGAAGGAGCCTTCTCCGCTATTCTTTTGGATCTGGGAGTTTCCTCATTTCAGCTGTATATGCCTGAGCGGGGTTTCAGTTTTATGAGAGAAGGGCCGCTCGATATGCGTATGGATCAGTCGCAAGATTTTTGCGCGGCCGATATTATTAATGCATGGAGCAAAGAAGAACTTTCCCAACTTTTTTTTGAGTATGGAGAGGAGAGAAAAGCCAAACAAGTAGCTGCCTTAATTGTGGAGCGGAGGAGAAAACAGAAGTTTACCACAACTTTGGATCTTGCAGAATGTGTGGCAAAAATTATCCCAAGGCGTGGCAAGGCCCATCCAGCGACGAAAATTTTTCAAGCGCTTCGAATAGCTGTGAATGATGAACTTTCTACCCTTCATAATGCAATACAAGCTCTTGCAGCAAAACTGGCAGTTGGCGGAAAAATGATTGTGATTACCTTCCACAGCCTTGAAGATAGGATTGTCAAATATGCATTCCGAGAGCTAGCTAGAACAAAGAATTTTTCCTTGCTCACAAAAAAGCCAGTTGTTCCAAGCCGCGCAGAAATAGCAGAAAACCCAAGAGCAAGGAGCAGCAAGCTGAGAGGGATGCAACGGCTGGTTTGATATAAGAGGTATTTATGTCGGCAATACACAAACTTTTGTTTAGCCTTCCTTGGGCAGATGGATATTCTTATATCCTTGCGACAAAGGAAGCTTTCCATGAAATTGGGTGGTTGAAGGCGAAACTAATTCGCTGGCTTCATCTTGAGAGGTTTGTTGGTACAGTGTACTGCACCGACACAGACGGACTTCGTCTGCTGT
The DNA here is from genome assembly GCA_003170575.1 of Chlamydiia bacterium. Classification (GTDB taxonomy): domain Bacteria; phylum Chlamydiota; class Chlamydiia; order Chlamydiales; family FEN-1388; genus FEN-1388. The sequence goes on from PMZB01000111.1 coordinate 1,108, forward strand.
CAGAAAAAGTAGAACGTGCGTATAAGAATGCATCTCTCTCCTATAAACAGATTGTCAGCCTCTCAGACACACTCCTTACTCTACATCAACCTTCACTTGACCCATTCCAGAAATTGGTTACTAGCTATGCTTTAATCATTATTTCCTCCCGCGTGAAATCACAAGCCGATTTAAGCGATAAAGCTGGATTTGCAAGATATGGAACGCTTCAAGCGGAAAAATTCCTTGAGGAACAGTCCTCAAGAGAGCTTGGGGCAGAGATGTGTTTAAAGTTGTACAATGAGGCTCCAGCGCATAGTAAAGAAGTAATTGGCGCATTTTTTGCCCGGATCCAAGAGACAGCGTCGGAAGGTATTGCTCAATCAGTGTGCGTCCAATATTTTGTGGCTCGGTTTCAGTCTTTTTATAACCAAGAGAAAAAACCTTCCCCTTCAGCTCTTGCAGCGTGGTTTAAAGACATTCTCAAGGAAATAACAGAGCAGTTTCAAAAACAGGCAAAGGACCTTGAGGTGGCTCTCATTTGCTCTATGCGAGAAAAAGTTCCCTCTGAAAATTTGAAAGAGTCTTTCCAAGCGTATGGGGTTTTTGTTGCGGAGGGATTGCAAGGTAAAATTACTGATTCCTTTAAGGAAAAAGCTGTTTCCCTGAAAAAACTTTTCCCAGATGATGACTTTAGCCTTGTCATGGAAGGGATGATGGAACGCAAAGGGGTGCAATATTGTCAGGCTGTAGCTCAAGAGATGAGAGGTGATCTTTCAGTGCTTTTTCCCGCATTTGAGGATCAAGCCCGCCTTAATTTTTCAACGGCTTCTCGACAAATTGTTCAGGGAGTTATTAGAGAGCTCTTAAGTCAGGTAGACTCTCAACGCATAGGCGCTTTTTGTAAAAGGGTAGCTGACATTTTTGTAAGAATATACCAAGGCCAAAGGAAGGAGTTTTCTGTTTTTGAACCTCTTCTTGGCACCGATATCATTGTACAAAAACCTGTTGCAAACGAAGCTACGCGAAGCTCTCTTCGGGATAAAAGGGGGATTGTTAAGCAAACCTCGGAAGAGTCTCTCTGGTCGAATATTAGCAAGACTATGGCATCAAAACCGCAGATTCCAAATGCATTCTTGAAAATAGAGACAAATATTGTTGCCAACATGGTAGAGCAAGCCCCTGAGTTTGCTCAGTATTATGGCGTATTTTTAGCGAAAAAGATCAAAGAAGTATCACAAGTTGCAACTGTTCACAAAGTTGAGGCAAATCCAGATTTTGCTGCTGTTGCAGGCTGTCAAGAAATTTTAATGCCTCAACTTTGTGAGCAGTTGCAACAAGTTTCACAAAATGAGAAAGAATGGAAAAAATTCTATGATGTCTATATACACCAATACTTTCCTAGACATGCTGAGAGTATGCTCAAGGCTATGAAAAAAGAATTAGAAAAACCACCTGAACAGAGGGCTTCCACTCCTCCTGTATGGAGTTAAACGATTATGGAAACAAGAATTGAAACCACATCCACGCATACTTGTGGAGGCCTTCATTATCTTATTGTAGATCAAAACTGTAGAGCGCATGAGATTGGCATATGGGGGGCAAGGCTTATTCGTTGGTTTTGCCTTGAATGGTTGTTTGGGAACGTTTTCTCCATGGATAAAGAAGGGCTATTTTTGCTGAATGAAAAAATTGAAGGCGTCTATAAAGCCTCTCTTTTAGCAAGTGTTGAGCATCAAAAATGTCTTTATAACAACTTAGTAAACCTTTCAAAAAAACTACACAAGTTGCGACAAAGTTGCCCCGATTCTGCTTTCACAGTAGTCCACACTTTGGTTAATGCCTTAAGCTTAACGTTGCTTCTACGTCATCTATTCTCGGATGAAACGAGGCACGCAGGGTATGGAACTATTCGGGCGGACCAACTCATCGAAGAGTGCTCAAAGTGTGCCTTGACGGTCAAGAAGATATGGGAGGTGTCTTATGAGTTGCAAGAGACCTTCCCTCAACAGGAAAGGATTGTTCTAAAAGCTTTCTTTGCTCGACTCAAGGCCAACTTCAGAAAAAACGCACATGGTCCTGAAAATCTCTCTATAGAGTCTGTGGAAACTTCCTATCATAGCAAGTGGAACCAAACAGCCCTTATGAAGCAAGTAGACGCCTCTTTCCGAGAGTTTCGCCGTACATATGCAAATGCAATGCCTGCGGAAATTGCTGAATGGTCTAAACAGCAGCTAGAGATAATTTCAAGACAATGCCCGCGAGATACCACCCCGCTTGCTCGTTGCCTCATTCTTGACATGTCCAACGCCTTAAGTTCTTGGAAGATGAAAGAGACTTTCCGTGCATATGGAGTGTTTCTTGCTCAAGAATGCAAGGAGCATATTACTGAGTCCTTCGAAAGGACGGCTTCCCAGTTGCCAACACTTTTTTGCAAGGATGATGTTTTGCTTGTTATGGAAGGGATGATTTGTAGAAAGGGGAATGAATATTATAAGACTATTGCTTCTGCGATAAATGAAGAAACACTTGACAGTGCCTTGAAAATGTTTGTTTATAAAGCAAAGTGCAATTTTGCAGGTGCATCAAATGTTGTAATTCGAGGAGTAATTCAGGCAATCGTGATGCGACAGGGAATAAATCTTACTCAAGCTTTTTTTAGTCAGGTAGCAACTATTTTTTTCAATATGTATCAAAAAGAGAAGAATTTTTCAACTCTTGAGCCTTTATTAGGCAGTTGCATCAGTGTGCAAAAACTTGGTTCGCCTCAGGCTATCGCAACTCTTTCGAGCAGACACCTGCTGAGGCAAGAGTCTGAAAAAAATCTCCAGACCCGAGATTTTGATGCTGCATCCCCGGTTACTCAAATGCTCTTGGGTATTGAACAGAAAATTGTTTCAAGAATGCTGGTTGAAGAGCCTTTTATCGCATATTATGGACGTTTGTTGGGAAAGAGGATTCTAGAAGCAGCGCGGACATGTCGGAGTGGCTATGCTTCTAAGATTAAAGTGGAGTATGACAAAACTAACCGGTTTTTGACAGAAAAGTTCAAAACAAGTGCTGAGCCTATTTTAAAAGCTTTGCAGAGTGTTTTAGAGAAGGATCCGCTTGCGGCGCTTGAGATGTTAGTAGGGAACCAACAAAACTGGAAAAAAGACTCTTTTGCTACTGATGTGTGTGAGCTGGAAAAAAAAGGCATAGATTTTTGTCCAGCTCTTGAAAAGATTGCAGAAAAAACAGTCGATAACTTTATTGTTTGCTGTTTGGAGAATAAGAAAATTTCTCCGGAGCGGCCTTCTCTTTTTTTCCTTTATCGAACACTTCCCCAGCTGAAAGACAATTTAAGAGCTTTTAAACACGCTCTAGGGTTGCAGTCAGATGTTCATGAGTATTTTTTAAAACTTCTTCGTAAGAATGAAAGAGTCTACGAATTTTTAACCTGGATTAAGGCAGGAGAGTGGTACGCGAAAAATGAATATGGGATGCATTTCCAAATCAGCACACACCTTCCTCCTTCCTCCTATCCAGAAGGAAAGGGCGCTACAGATGAAGAGAAGGCCCTTATTTCCTCCTGGCAACCCTTCTTCCTTGATCCGTTAGCAGTGGAAAAAAGTATTGTTCGTAGTGGTTTACCATCAGTATGTATCAATACCCTTCCCATAGCGCCGATAAACTGTTCCTCTTTGTTGGTGCGAGCATGTGTTGTTGCCCGAGCGCTTCTAGGGGAAGTTCCAGTAGAATTAAGAAATGATGAGCATAAAACTGCTATAGGAAAACTTTTCACTTTTGCTTCGATTGACTATAATCCAGGAGCAATGATTCCCAGTGAGCTTGCGCACTTTCTCTTTGAAATGGGTTTAACAAATGGTCCTCCATGGATTTTGCCAACTAACGCACCTTCACCGGAAACTAAAGAGATAGAGTTTTCTTTTAGCTATTTAAATGGAAAATTTGCTGTTGAGAGGAGTCTCCAATACCTGTTTGTAGAAGATCAAAAACCATGGCATGTGCAAACCATGTTAGAAATAGATCCCTACCATCAGGAAGAAATTTCCGTAAAATTTACGTCTGGGAGGTAAGATATGTCTGAAATACATGAGCTATTTAACCAGCCATTGGCTCTTAGCTCTATTTATATCCTTGAAACAAAGGAAAATTTTCATGAAATTGGGTGGTTGAAGGCAAAACTTATCCGCTGGCTTCACCTTGAGAAGTTTGTTGGTACGGTGTACCTTACCGATACCGAAGGACTTCGCCTGCTGTCGGAAAAAGTAGAGCGTACATATAAAAGAGTCACTCCTCCGCTGCCTCCAGGATACTATGAGCACGTTATAAGTCTTTTGAATACTCTTCATTATATAAGACCATCTCCTTCTTCGCTTGATCCAATCCAGAAGTTAATCAGTAGCCTGACTGAGATTATTTCTTCCTATTTGAAATCGCAAAATTCAACCGAGAAAAAAGAATATTCGAGGTATGGTACTCTTAAGGCGGAAGAATTCCTTAAATCTCATTCCTGTGAGAAAGAAGAAAGCTCTTTTATAGAACATGGCAAGGAAGCATGTGTAGCCTTGCGACGCGAGTTTCCGGAGCATTCAAAAGAAGTGGTGAAAGCATTTGTTGCACGAATACAAAAGACGGTGCCGGAGGACTCTATTACTCAAATCCTCATGCAATATTTTGTGTCTCGGTTCCTGTCTTTTTATAATGTAGACCAAAAACCCTCTCCTTCAGCCCTTGCAGAATGGTTCAAAGGCATTCTCGAGGAGATGTCAGAACAGTTTAAAGAACAGGCGGCAGATCTTCAATTAGAACTTATTTGTTCTATGAAAAGGCATGTTTCTGCTGATGATTTGAAAGAGTCTTTACGAGGGTATGGAGCATTTGTGGCCCAAGGAGAACGGGATGAAGGAAATACGCAATCCACCGAGCAAGTACAGCCCTTCCAGATTATGCTAGCCTTCGAGACAAAAGCGAGTTCCCTAAGCACTCGTTTCTCGGGGGATGAATTTAGATCTGTAATGGAAGGGATGATGGACCGAAAAGGGGTGGAATATTGTAAAGCTGTTGCTGGGGAGATGAGCGCGAAAAATCTTTCAGAACTTTTGTCCTCATATGTAGATCGTTTCTCTCTTTTCTTTTCAAGCGCTTCCGATCAAGTTGTTCAAGGTGTGATTAGGGAGCTGTTACGCCTGAATAAATGTCCAAAGGATGAATTGTGTAAAATTTTAGTTGATAGTTTTATGAATATTTACCAAAGCAAGAAGCAATTTTCTGTTTTTGCTCCTCTTCTTGGGACGCAAATCATGGTACAAAGACCGGTAGCAAAAGAAGCCATGGACCGCTCTCTCAAAGATAAATATGGGCAGGTTAGATTCGACTCTTGTACTAACGTCTGGTCCAGTGTTGACAAAGATACGGTTTTAAACATCAAGGTTTCACAGGCATTACAGCAAATAGAGAAAGATATTGTTACAAAAATGTTGACACAAGGCTCTCATTTTCCCCAATTTTATGGTCGATTTATAGCACAAAAGATCAAACAGGGAGTTGGAGCTCCAGAAACTTTGAAAAAAACCTACACGGATTTTATAACAAAGAACTTTGCACAGAACTTTGATGAACAATCCAGGATTATGAAAACTGTTATGCAAAAAGAACTTGCACCGCCCTCTCCACAGCGCTCTCCTCTGAGAACTGCAACCCCTCAGGCATGGCAAGAGGACGGAGATATATGACAGTAAGTTCTGAAAAGGTATCTACGCCCTTTTGTGGAGATACTTGTTCTCTTCTTGTGGATCAAAACTGTAAAGCTCAAGAAATAGGAATATGGAAAGCAAGGATTATACGATGGCTCTTTCTTGAATGGTGGTTTGGGAAAGTTGTCCCAATGAATGAAAAAGGTTTTTTTTTGCTGAAGGAAAAAATTGAAACTGTCTATAAAGCCTGTCTGGGGGATGTCCATAAGCAAGAGTGTTTGTATAACAATTTAGTAGACCTTTCAAAAAAATTACACCATCAGAAACAAAATCCTCCTGATTCTACCTTTACGGTAGTATGCGCCTTGGTTTATGACATGGCTACCGCTTTGCTGCTCAATCACCTTTCTTCGCAGGGGAAAAGAGTTAGCTCAAGTGAATGGTACTTAGGCTATGGAAGTATTCGAGCAGATCAGCTTGCTGATGACTATCAAAAGAACACTTTGCCTTCAGGAAGACTCTCTGAGGCGACTGAAGAGCTGCAAAAAACCTTTCCAGAACAAAAAAAACTAGTTCTTGAAGCTTTCTTTTCTCAACTCGAAACCCACTTCAACAAAGATGAACTTTGTCCAAGTAAAGAATTGAGAAAAAAGAGTGATTCTCACTCACATTCTCTCAGTCAAATAAAGGCTTTTAAAGGTCATTATCAGAGTGTAGAAGAACAAGCGGTGCTTAAGGAACAACTACGCTCTTCTTTTTACACCTTTCGTGCACAAAATGCTCATCCAACACCAGCGGAAATTGCTGTGTGGTTCAAAGAGCAGTTAGCCACAATTTCACAAAAGTGCTCCCTAGATCCCACCACCCCAGCTCGAGATCTTATTGTTTACATGTTCAAAATTTTAAGCCACTGGAAAATGAAAGAAACGTTCCGTGCCTATGGTGTGGTTGTGGCTAAAGAATGCAAAGAAAGCAAAGATGGTATTGTTAAGTCCTTTGAAAAAGCAGCTTTGCAAATGCGGTCATTTTTTCAGAAAGATGAAATTTTGCTTGTCATGGAGGGAATGGTTAGTGAAGAAGGAAAAGACTATTGTTCGGCCATTGCTTCGAAAGTAAAAGAAGAAAACCTAGTCCAGAGTTTGTCGAATTTTGTGTATCAAGCAAGTTGTACGTTTAAAGATGCATCAAATGTCATAGTTCGAGGGGTGATTCAAGAGATAGTGAGACGCTCAACTCTTAAATTTGATAGTTTAAAAGAGATCGCGACTATTTTTTTAGAGGCATACCAGGGTGCTCAAAGTTTTGCTTTTCTAGAGCCTTTATTAGGCAGTTGCCTCACTGTGCAAAAACAGAGCACACCTGAAGCAAAATCTTTAGCTGTAAATAATCTTTTGACTATTGAACAGATGGTTGTTTCAAAAATGATGAGCCAAAACTCTTCTTTTTGCAGTCAATATGGACGCATGGTGGGAGAGAGTATTATAGAAGC
>PMZB01000113.1 GCA_003170575.1 Chlamydiia bacterium
TGTATAGACCTATCTCCCCAAAAATCCAATGATTATAATTTTTACTTTATATTCAAAAATATCTTGAAAGGATTCCTCATTAATTTAGCTGTCCCATGTGACATTTCTACTTTGCCCCTACACCCATGTTTTTGTTGTAAACAAGCGACCTACCGAACCTCGCAGGCTCTTCCAAGCAATCGAATCGGCATGCCAGGATTTGTTTCCCACGTCAAAAAAGAGCATGTATGGAGGCATCTGAAGGCCAACCCTGGCAGAGTTGTACTGGGAATCATGCAGCTAGCCGTAGGAATCCTTCTTACAGCTGTGCCTGGACTTGGAGTTATCACTTAAGTTCCTAAAGTATCAGAAACACCTCGTTCTAGAGGATTTGTAACAATATCTTGAAGTGCAGAATATTCCCGGATTCCCTGAACTAAGTGCATATCCCAATCAACAGGCGTCCAAATATAGTGATGGAAAAAATAGTTTCTTAACTTTCTTATTCCTTTGCGAGAAACGATATAGGAATAAGTTCCCCACCTTGATCTAATCAGCTGAATATTTTCAGAAATTTTTATTCGCTCAAGGTAGTATGCTAAAGGTTTTACATCTTGCATAGGGCGCGGGCACATACTAGTAGGTTTACAATATCCTTTCTCATGAGTACGAGGATCACTATCCGTATAAAAAACATCCCATTTTGGATCAATCTGAGAAAGCTCTTTCAAAAGCAATGGAATCTGACTCACGTCTTTTTCAATGACAGCATCATCTTCAAGAATCCAAATATGAGAAAAACCTCTTTTATATGCATCTTCATAGATGGAGACTTGACTAAGTAAGCACCCATATTCTCCAGGGCGCAGCTGTACAGGATATAGGCCTGCTAGTTCTTGTTTTTGGTCTTCAGTCAGAAGCCATCCTTCCACTCCCCTAACACGGTTCAACCGAAGTCCGACTTTGCTAAACTGCTCTTTTATACACGCTAATCTTTCCGGTCTTTTGTCTAGATTGATGACATAGATGCAATCAATAAACTTCATCCCCGATTTTTTTTCAGTAAGTTTAATTGAGCGCAGATATTTTCCTATCGGAGTCTTATCGTTTGCTTGATGGACACCAAACACACAGCTCGTGCAGACAAGAGAAAAAGCAAGAAATAAGGATAAGATCTCACATATCTTTCTCATCTCACTTCCTTTCTACAAGGTAATTTATCTGGAAGGACAGCTATTTAAGAACCCACTTCCTCTGTCTCAACAACAGTTGGAACAGGAGATCTGCCGCGGACACTTGTCCAAAAAGAAAGTAGCACACAAGAAAGCATGAATATTCCCGCAAGCCAGGCAGTAAATGTTTTCAGCACCTGAGGCGTTGAAACGCCAAACAGGGATGATCCAGCATCGCCTCCAAAGGATGCGCCAAGGCCTGTAGTTTTAGACTCTTGGATAAGAACGACTACAGCTAGAACAAGGCAGAGACACAGGAAAAGGATAACTGCCAATATATAAAGAAAACCCATAAGGTGACTCGTGAAAATTTTTTACAAGACATTTTCGCTTAAAGCGGCGATTTTTGCAAATGATTGTGGATCAAGCGAGGCTGTTCCGACAAGAAACCCATCCACTCCTTCAGTTGAAGCTAATTCTTCTGTTGTGGAAGCAGACACTGAACCTCCGTAAAGAATCGGAGTACGAAAAGCGGTTGTCTGATCAAACATGTCCTCAAGAATTGTGCGAATATCGGCATGTGTTTCTTTGACACGCTCAGGGGTGGCGGCTTTTCCTGTACCAATAGCCCAGATTGGCTCGTAGGCGATAAGAAGATTTTCCATCTGTTCCTTAGTAACGCCCTTAAGGCAAGTCTTCAGCTGTGTTTCCAAAACCTCTTTTGTTCTTTTCGTCTCTCGCTCTTCAAACCCCTCCCCCACACAAAGAAGAGGTTTAAGCGGCACCTCAAGTGCACGAAGGATCTTTTTATTGATAAACTCATCAGTTTCGTGAAAGTACTGGCGCCGCTCCGAGTGACCCAAAAGGACAAAATCAGCCCCTGCTTCTTTGAGCATCACGCCTGCCACTTCTCCGGTGAAAGCACCGCTTGAAGCATCATTCATGTTCTGCGCCCCAATAGCAATTGTTGCAGGAAACTTTTCACGGCATGTATGAATTGCTGTATAGGGAACTGCTATCCAAATAGGCACTTTGAGGTCAGCAATGAGTGGTTTAAGTTCTTCAATGTATTTTTCAGCTTCTCGTATGGTCTTATTCATCTTCCAGTTAGCAACCACCAAAAACCGCTTCCCCTGCTCTTTTTTGACCTTGTCCATATGATCCTCTTGTAAAAACTTCTTATTCAAGAATTGGATTTCACGCTTAAAAAAAGCCTCGGTATTTGATCGATCAAAAACTTGCCCATATTGTAATATTGGTCAGTTTTTGATCGTCGAATGGCGAGAGCTTTTGTTATGCGTCAAACCAATCCGTGGATAAGAAGAGGTATTTTGTCATAACCTTAAACCTTAAGTTCAATAAAAGCCAAATAGTAAGATCCAGCATATGACAAATTCTGCGTCCAACCCCCTCATCCTCACTGTAAGCGAATTGACCTATGCTATCAAATCCCAGCTTGAGCCCAGTTTTAAGCATGTTTCGGTTCGGGGAGAGGTCGCAAACCTTCGCAAACAACATTCTGGCCATATCTACTTTTCCTTGCTTGAGGGAGATTGCCAGCTCAATGCCGTGCTTTTTCGAGGCAATGCCTCCTCTCTTTCCTTTCCCCTCAAAGAAGGAGATTCTGTGATCGCAACAGGCGAGATCTCCGTCTACACGCAAAGAGGAACCTATCAGATTATTGTACGAGAAATCGCTCCTATTGGCCTGGGAGCGGCACTTCTGAAACTTCAAGCACTCAAGAAAAAGCTCCTGGAATTAGGATGGTTTGCAAAAGAAAGAAAAAAACCTCTGCCCAAAGAAATTAGAACGATCGGGCTTGTCACAAGCCCCACGGGGGCTGTGCTCCACGACATCATTAACATCCTCACGCGAAGGCTTGGGGCGTTTCACATCATTGTCAACCCTGTTCGAGTTCAAGGAGAAGGGGCTGCTCTTGAGATAGCCAGAGCCATCAACGAGTTCTCCCAATACCCTATTGCAGATGTGGTTATTGTGTGCCGCGGAGGCGGGAGTGCAGAAGATCTTTCTGCGTTTAATGACGAGAGGGTGGCTTTTGCCTGCTTCCAGAGCAAGATCCCGATTGTTTCAGCCATCGGCCATGAGACTGATCTTTCGATCACAGATCTTGTGGCTGACCTTCGCGCCCCTACCCCCTCAGCCGCCGCTGAACTTGTAAGTCAAGCCCGCGTAGAGCTTATTGAGAGGCTCCAACATCTCAAGACTGAAATCTTTAGAGCCCTGAAAAATATCTTACGCTTAGGCCAGACCTCTGTCGAATCATTTTCCAAACAGCTGCAGCAAGCCTCTGTGCGAAAAAAACTGGAGCATCATGCTCTTCGCTTGGATGATATGGAAGCCGCTATCTTCAAAAAAATAAGTCAGGATATTGGCCATAAAAAGATGCTTGTTTTCCAGCTTGCTAAAGCGTGTAAAGCCCAAGAACCCAGAGCAAAATTAACAGAGCAAAAAAATCAGCTTATCCGTCTTGAAGCAACGCTGAAAGAAAGAGCTCTTTCCAAATGGAGTGGACGAAAAGAATTTTTGGTTCGGGCAGAGCGTCTTTTGGATGAACGGATGAAACGAAAAATGGCGCTCGCCATTCAACCCATGAGGCGAGATTGGATGCATCAGCTTGAAACAGCTCTGCTGCGGCCGCTTGCTTACAAAAAGCAAAAGTTAAGCGCCATCAAAAAAACTATTGACAGTCTTCACCCCAAAAACACATTAGCTCGAGGCTATGCTATTGTGTTTGCCCAAGATAAGGTGGTACGATCAGTCAAAGAACTTAAGCCTCAAGATCAGATCCGCGTTCAGGTGTCTGATGGAGAGTGTCACGCTATTGTAGAGGATGTAGTATGAAAGAAGTTTCATTTGAGCAAGCATTTCATCGATTAGAAGAGATTTTGGAACGCATGAACGCGTCTGATGTGACGCTTGAAGAGTCCCTCAAACTATTTGAAGAGGCAAATTCCTTACTTATCACTTGCCAAAAACGGCTTCAGGATGCAGAAAAACGCATCGAAATGCTTGTGCGAAATCGGCAGGGAGAGTTAGCAGTGGATGAAAAGGGGCAGCCTATTGTAACGCCTTTACCTAAGGACCAACCATGAAATTTGCACTTTTTGCTAATGAAAGAAAACCAAATGCGGTAGAAGTCAGAACCGATCTTGCAAGGTATTTAAGGGAGTTGGGCGCAACTGTTGCCGTCGAGATGTGCGACGGAGCTGAAGAGCTCAGCGCGCCAAAAGTCCAAAAAAGCGTGCATGGCTGCGACTTTGTCGTGTCTATTGGCGGCGATGGGTCTATCTTGCACCTTGTGCACAGGCTTGGCATCCCCCATCCCCCAATTATCGGCGTCAATTTGGGAACCCTTGGATTTCTTGCTGACGTTGCAGTACAAGACATTTTCGGGAGCTTTAATGCCATTTATCATAAAGCGTACAAGGTAAGCGAACGGCTCGTACTTGATGGGTTTATGCAGGATACGTTCATAAACTTCGCTATTAACGAGGTGACAATCCACCGCGGCAATCATCCGCATATTGTAGACATTGCCATGCATGTTGATGGATCATTTGTCAATACCTTCTCAGCTGATGGTCTTCTTGTTGCAACTCCGAGTGGATCAACTGCCTATTCTCTTTCAGCCGGCGGACCTATTATTACTCCGGAAACCAAAGCTATTGTTGTCACTCCTATCTGCCCTCATACAATTACAAACCGGCCCATCATTTTTCTTCCAAAACAATCGATTTCCATCGAGCTGTTTCATGGGGCAGATGCAGTGGATGTGATCTTTGATGGGATGCCGCCCATTAAGCTTGCCCGAGGCGAAAGGGTCGAGCTCAAAGTAAATCACGAGCCATTTCGCCTTGTGAGCCTCACCACAAGCGATTACTACGCAACCCTTCGAACCAAACTTGGCTGGACAGGAAGTTTACGAAGCAGCAGATGAAGAGAAGCTTTTAAGTTTGGTGAGAACTTCTTCCGCCTCCCCTCTGGTCTTATATCGATCATTTTGGTACAGATTACAGAGTACCTTTTGACAATACTCACATAGCTTTGAACAATAGCAGTATTCTAGCTTTTTCCTACAATAGTTGATAGCCACTTCAAAGTAATCGAGGTGTTCGGGTTCTGGAGAACAAGATTTTTTTCCTAGAACTAGATCAATAAGACAAGCGGAAACATAAAGTTTGAGATAAATATTTTTCGCTTTCATCATAATCGTCCCAAGCAACTTTTCGATATCAGGATTTGTGCTTTGTTTAAATATCCCATACAGATCCTCCAGATCCCCGTCGCTAGGGTCAGGAAAAGCTAAACAAAGTGTCTCCAGACTTTGGTACTCCTTATCAGAGAGTTTGTTTTCGGAACGCAGCTTCTCTGCCAGCACCTCCGCTGCCGCAATCCCTGCGCCTTTGCCCCAGGAATATAATCCAAAGGCTCACGGATGTACCC
>PMZB01000223.1 GCA_003170575.1 Chlamydiia bacterium
CTTCTAACATGATTTAAGGCCTCTTTAAAAGGGCGAGCCTCTTTGGATTTAGGAAGATAGAGGCAAACAACACGACGAAGATCTATAAGTGCTTGTTCATCTGGCAAATAGGCAAGGGTTGCGCGAACATGGTCAATCAATACCTTCTTTCTCTCTTCCGGAGAACGAGTTAAATCCTGGCCCTTTTCCAGGCGCCTGCAATCATCCACAAACCAGGGCTGGCCTAACATACCCCGTGCAATAAGAACTCCATCACAGAGAGTTTCATGGAGCATGGAAGCCGCATCTTGCGCGGAAAAGATATCTCCATTTCCAATCACCTTGATTGAGGAAGCACACATCTTTGCTTCCTTAATCCAAGCTCTATTTGCTTTGCCTGTATACCCTTGAACAAGGGTGCGTCCATGAATGGTGAGAGCAGAAGCGCCCGCAAGCTCTGCTATGCGCACAATATCCTTATGCACAAGATGGTTCTCATCTATGCCTGCACGGATTTTTACGGTCACAGGCACTTTTACAGCGGACACAATATTTGAGAGGATATCGCCAATCAAAAGAGGGGTCGAGAGAAGTGCGGCCCCGCTTCCATCTTTTGTGACCTTATCCACAGGGCATCCACAGTTAAGATCTATGACGTCAAATCCTAAGTCTTCCAAAATACGCGCTGCCCTTCCAGCAAGGCGCGGGGACGAACCACAGAGCTGGGCGCCTAATGAAGCCATAGGATGCGTTTTTCCCAACATACGGAAAGTGTCTCTGTCTGCACGGACAAGCGCCTCCATCTTCACCATCTCGCAAAACATAAGCCCGGGGCAATAGTGTGCAGCTATGATCCTAAAAGGAACATCAGTAAAACCTGCAAGCGGTGCGTAGAGCACATTTATCGGCAGGGTCAGATTTTTAAGGGTAATTGGACTGAATATCATGAGAAAAGCAACGCTTGAATAAGATAAAGCACACCAAATGCGACAAGCGGACTAAAATCAATCATCCCAATCGGAGGAATGATGCCACGAAAGAAGCCAAGATAGGGCTGTGTCAGCACCCTCACAGCGCGAATAAACTTTGACTCATTAATTTCGGGTACCCAGGAGGCTAGGATATCGATTGAAAGAAGGATATAGTAGATAGAAAAAGCAGCTTTGCAAAACTTATACAAGGCAAACATCACATGTCTCCGGTCATTGAACTAAAGTTAGCCAGAGGAAGCAAAATCGCCAGCAACGTGGATCCGATAATGATTCCCATGGCAATAAGTAATATGGGTTGAATAAGGCTCACAGTCCGCTCAAGAACTCTCTCGCTATCTTCCTCATAAAGGTGTGCAAGATTTCCCAAAATCGGAGCAAGCCGTCCAGTTTCTTCCCCAATATGCACCATTTTGGAAAAAAGGGATGGAATATAGGGCGAAGCGTGAAGGGAACTTGAAAACCTGCCTCCGTCAATAATCTCTTGAAGGGCTCTTTCTATCTCCGCCTCAAGCACGCTGTTTCCCAATGCCTCTTTGGCGTGCACTAGAGCGGTACTAAGAGGAGTGCCTCCTGAAAGCAGGTTTGAAAGTGTGCGTGCAAAACGGGCGAGGGATGTTTTCAATAAAAATGAGCCTATAATGGGCCAGTGGAGCATTTTTTCTACCCACCACTTTCTCACTGCAGGCTTGGAGAGTTTATAGGCAGTATATCCTATAGCTCCTGACAGCCCCGCAAGGATAAAATAAATATAGTTTCTTACAAAATGAGACACACCAATCACAAACGATGTAAAGCCAGGAACCGATCTTCCTTCAAAGAGGTCCTCAATAGCAGGGATGACATAAAAAAGGAGCACTACTATTGCCGCCACAAGAAGCAGGGAGAGTAGTACCGGATACATCAAGCTGGATATCAATTTTTGCCGCGTTGCGCGCTCTTTGATAAAGAGCTCGCTCAACCGTGCAAGAGCTTGGTCAAGGTGGCCTACAGATTCCCCAGCAGTCACAACCGCTCGATAAAGAGGAGAAAAGATTGCAGGATAGGAGTCAAGAGCTTTTGAAAAAAAACTTCCCTTGCGGATTTGTTCTCTGAGGGATTGAATGACCGGCTGGTGAGATTCCCCCTTAGCCTGCTCCTCTAGTGCTTCTAAGCTCTCATATAAAGGAACATCTGCCTCAAGAAGTTGGGCAAGCTGAGATGTGAAAATAACACGCTGATCAAATGACATGGACAATGACTTTTGAGCGCTTTTTTTGGATTCTGTCAAAGAGATAATGATTACTTGCTGATCTCGCAGGGTTTTTTTGGCCTCATCGCGCGAGCCAGCCTCAATAGATCCAGAAAGCCGTTCTCCAGTAGAGCGGACGACGGTGTATTGAAAAATTGCCATTTTTCTACCCCACATCTCCGCCACGAGTTACTCGCCATACTTCTTCCCTAGTTGTGACACCTGCTGCAACAAGTTCTTTCCCATGCTCTGTCAATCGCTGCATCCCTTCCTGTATGGCAATCTCTTGCAACAGCACAGCTTCTGGACTGATAGAGATCTGCTTGCGTATCGCTGAAGAAAGAGGCATAAGCTCATACAAGCCATGCCGTCCATAAAAACCAGACCCATGACACATCTGGCAACTTTCCTTATCTTTTATTCCCTGACAATACGTACATTTTGTACGCACAAGCCTTTGCGCCAAAGTTCCTAGACAGCATGAGGAGATAAGATAGGGTTCTATTCCCATATCCACAAGACGAGTGACAGCAGAAGCTGCATCATTTGTGTGCAGTGTACATAGAACTAAGTGGCCTGTGAGAGCAGACTGGATAGCAATTTCTGCGGTTTCTTTATCGCGAATCTCGCCAATCATGATGATGTCTGGATCTTGTCGTAGAATATGCCTCAGCCCAATTGCAAAGGTAAGTCCAATTTTTGGATGAACACCCATCTGAGCCACGCCTGGAAGCCGATACTCGATTGGGTCCTCAATTGTCATGATGTTTGTTTCTTCATTCTTAAGCTCTGAAAGAGCGCTGTAAAGCGTTGTTGTCTTACCGCTTCCTGTAGGGCCTGTAACCAGAATCATGCCTTCAGAACAGGAAATCATCCTTCTAAACTGTTCAAGCACGCCCTGAGGCATGCCGATGGTATCAAGACCTAAAACAACATTTCCCTTATCAAGAAGACGGAGCACCACCCTCTCTCCATGCACTACTGGCAGGGTGCTCATACGAAAGTCCATGGTCTTTGCGCCCATGCGCATCTTGATGCGCCCGTCTTGGGGTAAGCGTCTCTCGGCAATATCCATCTTTGCCATGACCTTCATGCGGGTGATAAGGGGAGACTGGAGGTCCTGCGGAGGACTTAAGTGGACAAGAAGCACGCCATCAATGCGGTAGCGAACCACTAATCCTCGCTCTTCCGGATCAAAGTGAATGTCCGAAGCTCCGCGTTTAATCGCTTCGCCCACAATAAGGTTAAGAAGGCGAACCGCCGGAGGCTGTTCGGTATCATCCTCAAGAATATCATAAATTTCGTGGTCATCCTCATCCGGGCGTTTTACCCCTCCTGCTTCCATCCCCTCTAGGAGGCGTGTAGCAGCATTTTCATCTTGCTGGTAGTACTCGTGGATCGCGGCAAAGATCGTGTCGCGCGGCACCCAGATTAAGCGCACTTCTTTTTGAAACTGAAACCTAAGCTCATCAAGAGGCTCTGTCGCGTTTGGATCTGAGGTTGCAATTGTCAAGGCCTGATCATCAAGAGAAACGGGCAAAATCAACCATTTCTTCACAAAAGCGTAGGAAATATTCTTGGTTAATTTTCTATCAATATTTAGCTCTGCAATAGAAGCAGCGGTAGGAAGCTGCAACTTTTTGGCTGCCAACTCTCCCTCATCTTGCTTCGCCTTTGCTTTGATGATCGCTAAGGAAAAGCCTTTCTCATCCCTTCTGGGAAGAAAAAATAGGGAAGAAACCTTTTCTACGGAACCTTCCCATGCTTTATATATGGCTTCTACAAAAGACTTGAGCACAAATACCACTACTCCTTATTGCATTACATCGGGCTTGCCAAAGATCATGCGCATGCTTCGCTCCATGAGCACAAACTTTGCCTGATTTTTTGCTTCCAATACCTCATGGAGAAATTCAGGCGTATCTCCTGGCCGTCGCATAAGCTCTTGGTATCGAGCTGAGACCCACTTTTCATGATCATCAGGAAGAATATGAGGAGTAAGAAGAATATACATCTCAGTGGTCGCATCAGAAAGAGTTGAAGAACTAAACAGCTTGCCAAAGAAAGGAATCTCTCCCAAAAATGGCACTGACTGCTGGGCCCCGCTCGAGTTTTTCCTACGAAGCCCTCCCAAGATGACGGATTCGCCATCAAGCACTCTGACTTCATTTTTGATATTGCGCCGCGTTACATTGGGTCGATCATGCTTATCCGACTGCGTAGTGTCAAAGATAATGTCCGTAGCTAAGGTGACATCTTTAGGCCCTTCTGCCCCATCCTCATCAATCTTTGAATGAACTGTTGGCGTGATCTGAATGGTAATGCCATATTCAGCTCGAGAATATGAGTCTTTCACATGGTCATCATCCATCTCAACCACTCCAGTATTGATCGAGATTTGGTCCACAACAGCCATTTTTGCTGGGGTCTGATTAACCGTGGTGAGGGTAGGGTTGGCATTGATTTGAATATCTTCTTGGCCCATCAAAAATTGATAGGCTAGATCAAACGCTGGAAGAATCCCATGAGCTCCTCGAGAGATGAAATACTCCAGAATGCCTTTTTCATGATCATTATCTCTTTCTTTCTTGCTGTGCTTTTTCTTCTTCGTGCTTTTTGGATCATTCCAAGTTATCCAGTCTTTGTGTTTATCTGTTGCCGCATCTCCTGTACGTAGAAGGTTCAATCCCATAGAACTTGAGTCTGAGACCCTTTTTTCAAAGAGAAGCACATCAATCTGTACCATTTTTTTAGGAACATCCAGTCTATGTAAGAGCTCCTTGAGCTTAGGCTCAATGTATTTTTCGACAACCATAATGATGGAATTTGTCTTCTGATCGATGATGAAATTTTCCGAGACAACTGGGTTTGAGGAGGAGCCCAGAGACTTTGTGCTAATAGGGGAAGACTCTACAATGAGCGAATCTTCTGCATGCTCTCTTGCTTGAATCATTTCCTTTTGCACGTTCATAAAGTCAAACTTAGAAGAACCTCTTGACTCTAAAGGCCCTCCGCCTCCTTGCTGAGGGGCTCCCACCATCCTTGCATAGACCTGGCTTAAGACCTTGGCAAGCTCTTCTGCGTCAGAATGCCGGCACGCATAGTAGTATATGCTTTTCTCCTGCACTTCCCCGATGCTCGCTTCAATTTCTTTGATGATTTCACGAGCCTTCTCAATTTGCTCATGGTTGCCCATCAAGAAAAGTGAGGAAGCTGGACACTTAAGAGCAATGATGCGAAAGCCAAAGGAATTCTCTTGCGGCATAAACATAGTTGGTTTGCCATCTGCGCCTGGTTCAGTGGTAGTAGCCGACGAAGAATCTCCTTCAAAAATAGATGTCAGAACCTTTGCCACTTCTTCGCAATCAAGACCCTTAAATGTGACGATACGATGCTCTTGCGCTCTCTTAGGCGATGCAACAAAATCATATACTTTCATCACATCTGCAATGTCGCGCACAGGCCCTACAAGAACAAGCTGCCCGCCAATAATTTGGACTGTGACTTGTTCTGCGGGAACAAACTTTTCCAAAAATTGAACTATTCTTCTTAAATCGCCGCTCGACGGAGAACAAACAAAAGCAACTTTTGCTTCTTGAGGCAACGTTATAAGAAGCTCTCTATTCTCAGTAATCTGAAAAACACCTGATTGAGAAAGACGTAAAAAATAAATCTGTTTGATAAAGGGACCTATTTGCTTCACACCTACGCCAACGCTGGATAAAATAAGATCCAGCATCTCCCCCCATGAAGCTTTTGGAACAGAAAGACGTGAGCTTACACTTACTTTCATTCCTGCTACTTCTGGCGGCATAAGATACACAAAGTCATTGCTCGCATAATCAAGCACAAGCTGGCCCACAGTTGTGTCTGGTTCATGCCACAATCCCTCAAACTCACCATTCTTTGTTTCAGTTGCAAGGGCTCTCCACTCCTCTTCAAGGGCAGAAATTTCCTTACGCAGTTTCAAGATTTTATCTTTGTACTGAGAAGCTATCTCTATATTGACTTCAGCCCCATTTTGACCTTTTTCATCATAAAGAAGTTTCCCTTGCATCTCTTGATACACTTTATTCAGCTCATCCCGCTTTTCGGCAATTGCCTCATGAATCACCCTCAACTCTTGCCGATCTGTCTCAGTACTTTTCGTAGTCTCAAGCTCGTCTCTTTTTTCTGCTATGCTCATAGCAAAGGAAAAAGCTGCTGCAAGTGTGGCCAAGAATACGTAATGGAAAAAATATTTAGTCTTCATCTTCATCGTCCTCATCGTCGTCAAAAAACGGATCATCGTCGTCATCATCTTCATCCTTATCCTTCATCTTGGATGAGTCTTTACTAAATGTGCACGACCGATAGAGCGGAATAGAAACTTCCTCTTTAGCAGTTCTTGAAGGATCAAAAAAGAGTCCAATAAGGCATGAGTCGCCATTAACCTTGTCTAGTCCAGAAAAAGCTACTAATGCTCCAGAAAGGACACCCTCAAGATAATCATCAAGTGCTTTTTTGGTATCTATCTTCACTGGGCCTTCTTCGGTAAATACAATCCAATCAGTAGGCGAGAGCACAATCCTTTTTCCTCCAACCTCGCCAATCCAATGCTTTTGGGAACGCGCGCCAATCAATTTTATCTCCGGCATAGTGTTGTTTTTTTTGTTGTCTTCCCTTCGCCTTAAAACACAAACAGAATGCAGGGAACCGTCCGGGTTCCATAGATCAAAAATCAGCTCTTTGTCATCCACTTTCTTTGCACGCAAAAGAATCTTCTTTTTTGTGTCAGCGCCTAATTTCGCAGGCTGCCATCGCTCTTCATTGAAAACAAAGCAATCGCCTTCCTTGACCCAAAGAACATAGGCATCAGGCCCCTTGCCAAACTGAACTCGTTCTCGCTCAAGCTCATACGAAAACTCATCTCCTCCAAGAGTTTCTATCACAACATCTTTTCCACACCAGCGTGCTTCTTGCTTTTCAAGCAAACCTGGTTCAGCCGTCAACTCACCTACCTCCCATTTTTTCGTGCTCGAAGCATTCTGAGCAGGGGTTGTGGTTGCAATCAAGAAAAACTGATGAAAATCGCTTGGTGTTGTGATAACTGCGCCTGTCTCATCCTGAATTTCCTCTATCACATCCACACCATTGTCACGAGGCTTAAATATCACACTGAGGCAGGTAGGTTTCTCTGAAACAGACCACCGATTGGTTTTCCCATCGAACCGGAGATATACTTTCTCCCCAGCACTTGCAGTCTGCGGTGTTCCTCCTCGAAGTGTAAACTGCACTCTCATCTTTTCCAATGAAAGATCAGGCCGCTCATTGCATCCAAGGAATGTGAAAAAGGCCCTTAAATCTGGCAAACGAACGGTTCTGTCAATAGGGGAAAGAGAAAAAAAAGGCTTTTCTAAACTCTGTTTTAGCGAGGTTTTCTGCTGAAAGCCATCAACTAATAAAGAGGGCTCTTCAACAGGCTTAACGTCTCCATGAGCATTTATCTCGGAGAAACTGGAGCGAAAGAAAAATGTATATGAGAATACCAGTAACGCAACAAAACCAATGGTATATGTTATGTACCACATTCTTTTCGGAGTAATACGAACCTCCCAAAGAGGTATTCACAAAACGGAATACCCCAAACTAAAAAAATTGACAATTTCTGCTTGAGCGGCTATCTATACAGATTACTCTTTAGATATGCCTGTTCAAAAATCTGGCCCATTATAGCGAAGAGCGGCCTATAAGTTGAGGAATTTTTTATGTCAACCCCTACTGAAGAAAACAAGCCTCCAGTTCCAAAGGAAGAAAAATCCAAAGCTTCCATCCTTGGCGGCGTTGTGGAGCTTTTCAAGTCTAGTGTGGGAGACACGATCGCTTATGCGATTTTGGCTCTCAGCCTAGTATATTCCTTTTTTGAACCTTTTCTAGGCACACTGCCTGTTGGATTCATCTTGGGGCTCTATTTTTCCACCTATGCTTTTTACCTTGCTAAACAGTTCAAAGATTTCCTGGTTAAAGAAGGAATTTTCCGAGGATTTATCTTGATTGCCTCCGTTGCGGCGCTTTTTATATCTGCACCAGGGCTTTCCATAGGCGTAATTGTTGGAGCATTTGCACGCCCTCTGTTTGGGAAAGAGGAAGGACCAGAAAGCAAGTAGTGTGATGCATTCAGCTCTTGATAGTTGGTTCACTAAAGAAAAGCGATCATTCCCCTGGAGGAATAATCCCACGCCCTACATGGTACTTGTGTCTGAAATCATGCTTCAGCAAACACAAGTACGACGTGTACTTCTTTATTTTTCCCAATGGATGAATCTTTTCCCTTCTCTTGAAGCGCTTGCGGAAAGTTCTGAAGAAGCAGTAATAAAAGCATGGGAAGGGCTGGGTTATTATAGCCGCGCCCGAGCGCTGCATAAAGCGGCAAAAACAATTGTTGCCCAGCATCATGGCCATATTCCGAAAACAAAAGAGGAGCTGCTTCTCATCCCAGGCATTGGCCCTTATACTGCAGGAGCGATTCTTTCATTTGCCTTCCACAAAAGAGCTTTAGCAATTGATTCCAATGTGGAACGAGTCATGCGCCGCCTCTATCAAATCTCTTTTTCTGATAAAAATGCCAGGTCCCTCATAGAGACACATGTTGAATCTCTTCTACCCCACAAAAAAGCCTGGCACACTATGGAAGCGCTTATCGAGCTTGGCGCCCTAGTCTGCCAAAAAAAACCCGCCTGCCGCTTTTGCCCAATTTCTTCTTTTTGCGCCTCTTACAAAAATGGCTCGATAGAGGATCCACCGCCCAAAAATAAACCCACACAGCTTTTTCGGGATGTTGCATGCATCATATGTCAAGACGAAATCCTTGTAGTGCATCGCACTGGCAAGCAAATTATGTCAGGACTTTATGAATTTCCCTTCTTTGACTCTACTAAGGAGGGCCGCTCAAGAAAAACCTTCCTACACCATCTAGAAACCCACACCCCTGCCCCCTTGACCTTCCAAGAAAAACTTCCCGCCACAACCCACAGCTTTACTCGATTTCGTTCCTTTCTTTATCCCTGGATTATTTTGTCCCAACAAAAATTTGCCTGGCCTGATGGTAAATGGATTCCTCTTGATGATCTTTGCCTGCTCCCTTTTTCTTCAGGCCACAAAAAAATAACAACCATGCTCAACAACTACTTGTGATATACCCCAGGAGTAGATATTGTGTGCCTAATTTCAAATCAATGTTTTAGAGAGGATTTATGACTATTAGTTTTCGTCTTATAGATAATTTTGATCGTTTTCCCACAGGCATAGGAGGAGACATTGTTTATAATGAATTGATCCCTTGGTGCGAAAAACAGGGTGTCTATCTTTCACAGTATGGAAATCATGCCGGAAAAGACTCAATGATCAAACTCCCCGAGTATATGAAAGCTAAGCAAACACACACACTTTTCAAAATTGAGCATATTCAGAGGGCTTTTTCGCTTATTCCCCAATACCTAAAACGTACTTCTAACCCGAGCGAAAATTCTCTTACTCTTAAACGAGAAATAGAAGGCAGGCAAAAGGAACCTATTTTTGCCGGGGATTTTATTGCAGCCATGTTGATGAGTGGTTTTTCAGCGCGACTCACACATGATGGAGCTCCCAGAATCAATTGCTGGTTCAATGCTGACGTGATTTAGAGCGTTTTTCAGCAAGCTTGGCATACTTGTAGAAAGCACAGTTCATATTGTACCAGGAGATCTCAAAGCCTTCTGAGCCAAGCAAAAACCCTTTTTTGATGATGTAGGATTTGAGAAATGCCCAGAGCGCGTGAAAAAATGCTTTCGGGATAGAGCCTTTTCTCTTCTCCTGCTGTGCAAATAGGTTAGAGTACACATCTATCTTTTTTATAAACCCAGAAACTGAATCAAAAGGATAGTGCAAAACTGGCGCTCTAAGCTCTACTTGCTGCAAACCATGGGTAAGCACTTTTTCGTGGACAAGATCGTCGGAAAAGCGTGTCGTTTTTCGATTATACAAGCGAAAAACCCTATCAGGACACCATCCACAGCCATAGATATGTTTTCCTCTATAAAAGTTTTTGCGCCAAAAAGAATACACGCTCTTTTCATCAAGCGTGAGAGAGAAAATCTCTTGCGCAAGCTCCTCTGTCATAATCTCATCGCTATCAAGAGAAAGAATCCAATCATTTTTTGCTAAAGAGCTTGCATGATTATGTGTTGGGCCAAATCCTGTAAAGACCCCACTATGCCAGGAAACATAAGGAAAACTGCTGGCTATCTCTTTTGTTCTATCCGTGGATCCTGTGTCAAAAATCACCACTTCATCGAGCCTTTCGAGAGCTCTCAGTACCTTTTCTAGGTATCTTTCACTATTTTTCGTGAGGACGGTGGCGGAGATCATAAAAAAACCCAAATTCAAGGTTAAGATATATTTATCTAACAAAAATTTTTATTCAAGCAAAAAAATACACTATACGCTATAATCT
>PMZB01000254.1 GCA_003170575.1 Chlamydiia bacterium
ATATACCTCTGTCAGTGGATTTATGAATATAGAAAGCTCAGCCCCTAAATTATTTGCCCTCATTGATTCTGGAGATACGAAAGGCCAGCGAGGTATTCCATATTGTCAGCTTACAGACCTGGAATGTAAACTCGAGGCCGTAAAAGCAAACGCTTTTGAATCAGCCACTCACTTTACAGCGGATTTGGGACATGGACCAATTGTGGTGAATAAAGAGCAATTTCACTCTTTTCTCCAACGCAATCCTCAATTTGAGCATTTGCAACAACTAGATCCAAATATCGCGCTCGAGAAAGTATGGCAAGCTCAACTAGCAGAGTTGCCTGCATGGAAGCATGCGCACAATGACACAGGAAAACAACCAGCTGATATCAATATCTTTGCTTATATCGCCCAAAACAAGGCTGCCGTGACCCAAGCTCTGAATAAAAAAGAAAGTCCGTTATACCCACTGGCTAACATCTGGATGTTTTTAATGCGTACAGATCCTTCGCTTTCACCTGAAAAAAGAGCAGCTCTTTTTTCACAACGACTTGATACGTTCCTTACAGAAAGTAGGGTATCTGTCCAAGCACTTGGATTGCGGGATCAAGCAATAAAGGAAAAAGTCGTTCACGATGCACTTGAATTTTTAAAAGGAAAAGAAGTTAAGCCTCAGTCTCAAATTCGCGCGGAGAGTATCGTTGGTACTGTTGTCGAACAAAAGAGCTGGTTGACGCAGCCGCTTTTTTCTATCAAAGTCAAACAAGGCGTGAGTACAGCAGAGACTGCACTTCTTCTCAGGGACATTGCCAACGAGTTACACGGAACAAAAGTCCATTTCGATGAAGCGACGCAAACATTGAAATTTGGTTATAAATCTACAGTAATTCGTGCTTTAGCAGAAAAATGTCCAAAATTAGGCGACCTGATTGGGCTTGGTTATCGCACGATTTTTGACGATTTCTCTTCGCTCGATGAAGTAACCTTTAATTTAGGTTCTCCTGAACCCTCCAGTACTTTGTTAGATCAAGCTCGCGCCTATTTCGGGAACGTGAGATTGCCACAGCAGCTTCCTCTTTCTTTGCCAACTCAGTGTACAGAGCAACAGGTTCTATCAAAAAGCCTTGAGAATAGGCCAGGCATTTGTATTGGAGAGCGTCATAGTGATGCGTCCCCTAAACACTTTCTCATTCAACACTTCCCTGACCTAGTCGCTCAGGGAGTCACTACGCTCTTTATGGAGCACTTGCCTTCAGAAAGTTTACAAGATGAGCTTGATGCATTTATGACATCCCCTCAAAAATCCCCAGTGCCCTTAGCATTATCGATCTACCTAGATGCACAAGAACTGGGACAAAGAATGACTCGAGGCTATAGTTTTAAAGATGTAATTATAGCGGCTAAAGCAGCGGGAATTAAAAATATTATTTGTCTTGATACGAATGAGACATATACAATCGGAAGTGATCTAAGAGACGGTGTAACAGATACACCTGCGCGGGTAATGGCTCTGAATTTTAATGCTGCAAAGGTAATCGAGGCTCACAAAGACAAAGGAAAGTATGTGATTCTAGTTGGTGCGAAACATTCTGATTGGTACAAAAATATTCCTGGTCTTTCTCAACTGACTGGCACAGTGTCTCTCTTTATTGAAGACGCGACTACAGATCAAGCAGTTGGCATAAGGCAAGATCAGACAAATCGAGAAGAAGAGGTTCCCATTCACTTTGATGTAGTTATCTGTAAACGGAAGTCCACCAAACAGGCTTAATATTGGCCAAAGCCAATTCACTATACACAATTAAGTTGAAGAATCTCCTTACATTGGGCTGTTGATGAAAAAAAACGTAAAATAGCTGGTAACGGGCATAAGGCTTCGCTCGTTTAACCATTCTGGTGAGCATGGCTACTATTCGCCGCAAGAGTTCCCTTCCTCTTTCATGACCAAACTTTATGCAGAAAAAAATAACTTTTAGCACTAAATTTTTTGGATGATAGAAAAACCCTCCCGCCCGTTACCGTTTCCGAGCCCGTTACCGGCTTATAAGAATTGGCCGTCAAGCCAATTCTTCATTCATGATTGGTATAGCATTTTTGGGTTCCCGAATTTCCGCATCTCTATATAATATGCCAGAAAACACTTATGCCCAGAGTTTGGAGTTGAAGTTGTATAGATTTTTTTTCATAGTCTTTTGTTCTCTCTCCTTTCTGCAGTCGCTTCATGCTCTCACCTATACTGTTTCCATCAAAGGGGTCGAGGACAACAAGCTGCTGAAAGAGCTGTGTGACGCATCAGTAACGTATTCTTCCCCTGACAAGGAAGTGCCTACGCCAATCACGTTAAAGCTGCGCGCTATGGGAGATGTGGACCGTCTGAAGAGCGTTGCCCAAAATGCAGGGTTTTTCAACTGCGTTGTAGAGCCGGTTGTAACCTTTTCTGATGGAGAAAAAGGAACTGTCACTTTTAATCTGAATCTTGGTCCTCGATTTACATTTGGCAAACTCAGCATACTTTGGTGTGATGAGGATCTGGTCAGATCTTTTTTTGCTTCTCATCCTGATTGGCTGGAAAAACGGATTCCGTCTTCTTCTCTTATTCCCTCCTATAGACAGGGAGACCCAGTCACAGGAAAACGAATTCTCGCCATCCCTGAAGAGCTCAGAGATGCCCTTCGCGCAAAGGGGTATGCCTTTTGCAAGATTGTAAATACTGAAGTTGTAGCTGATCGAGCTGATCAGACAGTTGATGTGAAGCTCACGGTCCAAACAGGGCCAATCACTCGCTTTGGGCCAATTCAAGTCTATGGAACGCCTAATGTAGAGGAAGCCTGCTTCAAATCAAATCTGGCCTGGAAAACAGGCGATTTTTACACACCAAAACTCATTGAAAAAACAGAAAACGCACTTCAGCAAACCGGTCTTTTCCAATCAGTCCAAATAGATGAGGGAGATTCTCTTTCGGACGATTGGATGCTACCCATGATTATTCGAGTTACAGAAGCAAAACAGCGAACAATCAGTGCTGGAATAAGCTACACAACAACGTATGGGGCAGGACTCTCTGGCAGCTGGGAACACCGAAATATATCCGGACTGGGCAGAAAGCTCTCAGTCCAGGCCCAGTTCTGGGAAAAGCTGCGCATAGCACAACTCTCATACACAATCCCCTTTTTTCTACGAAATGACCAAAACCTCATCTGGGTGCTGGGGCATACTCAACAGACCTATCTGCCTTTTGAAAGCGCAACAACTCAAGGATCTGTCCTCATTGACAGGCAGTTAAGTAAACGCATGGATGGAATAGCTGGAGTTACTCTAGAGCGGCTTTCCTCTCATGGCATCGTACGAAGCGAACTTTTCCATCTTTGCAAATTCCCTTGCCAAATGCGCTGGAGCTCAGCAAATTCCCCTCTGGACCCAACAAAGGGTGTTTGTTTCTCGATAAAGCTTACCCCCTCTTACCAAATTCTTTCTCCCACCTTTTCCTATCTGATCCATATGTCCACTCTTGCCGGGTACACATCTTTCTATGAGGACAAACTCACTTTTGCCATGCGCCTTCAATTTGGAAACATTACAGGAGCTGCACGAAACACAATTCCTCTTCCTGATCGACTTTTTGGCGGCTCTGATAACTCCTTAAGAGGGTATAAGACAGGAAGTGTGAGCCCATTGAATAAATATGGCCAGCCAATAGGTGGAAAATCCATGGTAACAGGCACAGTTGAGACGCGTATACGCACGTCAACAAATATTGGCTGGGTAGCTTTTTATGATGCTGGAAACGTGTTTAGCCAAGTCACACCCAGTTTTAGCGGCTTTTCCCTATTGCACTCTGTTGGTTTAGGCTTTAGGTACAAAACCCCTATTGGGCCTCTCAGGCTGGACTTAGGAATCCCTCTTCAAAGAAGAAAACACCTTGATCCAGCATTTCAGATATATTTTAGCATCGGGCAGGCGTTCTAAATATGAAAAGATTTTTTCGCTCCATTTTCGCGCTGCTCATCCTTTCAGGAATCCTTTCCTGGCTTGCATTCCAGACTTCATGGGGCCAAAATAAACTAAAAAGGTATGCTGAAAACTCTCTGAGCCAGGCGCTGGAGGCTAAAACTAAAGTCGGATCAGTCGATTTTCTGTTTCCCTTTTTTATCAAGCTTCATGACATAGATGTAGCTAAGGAACATGCCTCTGTTCACATTGACTCTTTTTCCTTCATCCCCTTTTGGCTGGATCTTCCTTTCAAGCGAATTACCCTTTTTTCAGCTGTAGGAGAAGGCATACAAATAAGTGGAGACCATCCTGAGGAGCTTTTAGAATCTTCTCAGCTCTCTTCTTATGCTCTTTCTATCTTCTACTTGCACCTTCAATCCCTGCAAGTTGCACATGAAAAAATCCCCGG
The DNA here is from genome assembly GCA_003170575.1 of Chlamydiia bacterium. Taxonomy (GTDB): domain Bacteria; phylum Chlamydiota; class Chlamydiia; order Chlamydiales; family FEN-1388; genus FEN-1388. The sequence goes on from PMZB01000254.1 coordinate 4,382, forward strand.
GAAAGAATTTGACGGGTCATTTAAGGGGCGCCTCTTTCTTTCTTCAACGCTAGATCATGTCAAAATCAATGGCACCTTTACACGAGCCGCTCCTGCAGTATGGCCAAGGCATGTGAAATTTCACTTTTCTCAACAAAACAGTCTTCTGCGCTGTTCAGGATCGCTTTTTCTGGATGGCCTCTCTCCTTTTTTTGGACAGGATGACTATGTGGCGTGGGAATTTTCTGCTACAAAAGGGGAAAAAGGGTTGCAGGATCTGAACGGGACATGGAATATCCGGTGCCCCACGACAGAGATCCCTCTTATCAACAATTTTGTGGTCAACCGAATGGTTCAGGCGCATGGATCCCTCTCCTATGTTCCTGAAAAGGAACTTGCCTTTTCCTGTGATGACTTTCTTGCCTCCATGGTTTTTGGGAAAAATATGCTTGTTCACTCAGATATTGAGGGAGGAAGCACCACACTCATGCAATATGGAGCCCCGGTAAAATTCCATGCTAAAATGTCCTTACAAGGCATTTTTTCTGATCAATCACACGCCTCAATTCGATTTCTTGCTCCATCTTTTTCCTGCAACTCATTTAGCGGGACACTGCAAGGGGGAGTGGATTTTCTTGCGCAAGATAAGCAAGTATCCATCTCTTCCAATGCTGAGGGAGTGCTTCTTTCAGAAGCAGTTGAGGTACCCATTCACTTTCTTGGTGATCTCAAGCTCGATCCAACTCACCTTGCGATTCAATCAGATCTTCTTGCCGCACCATTTCACCTGACAACGGCAATCGAAAAGAAAGAGGCAGCCGCCTCATTGGCCTCCACATTCCAGTGTCAGGATCTAAGTGTCCTGCAAAAATACTTGCCTGTACTTTTAAGCGGATCCGGGGAAATCAGCTTCTCTCAAATCAAGTCTGACTCAGAAAATTCAATGAACCTTTCCTCGCACTTTTCTCATGCTCATTTAGGATCTTTTTCCTGCAAGGAGGCGCATCTTTCGCTATCAAGTCAAAATCCTCTCTCTAAAGTAACTGTTGCACTTTCTCTTGAGTCGGGAAAATCCTCTTATCTTTTGTTAGATAAAGCACACATAGTGTTAGAAGTTGCCCCAAAAACGCAGGAGCTGTATCTCTCAGATCTTCGCATGAGCGGAAAAGCAGCAGCTCTTCCTTTTGACATACGCGGATCTGGGATAGGAAAATTTGATTCTCTGCAAAGTTATGTCACTCTCACGGATCTCCAGGGCACTTTATTAAAGGAAAACCTCAGCTTAGAGCGACCCGTGAAGGTTGAATGCATCGACTTTGGCGAGCTTTTTTCCCTTGCAGATTTTTCACTCATCGTTGGCGAGAAGGGAACTTTAAAGGGACAATGGATCCATCCTTCCCCATCGCGTTCTACATTAGAGCTAACATGGCGAAATCTTCCATTTCCTATCATGGCAGCCTTGACAGGCATTGGCTCCGCAACAGGCGTGATGTCGGGCGAATGTCATTATCAAACCACTCCACGCGATGCCGTAGGCTCATTTCAAATGCAGGCTGCTGTTTCGCGTTGCGGCGCCCTTGGGTGTCCGGAAGGATCCCTTGAAATTACTACAGAAATGTCCCTTGCACACTTAGCGCTCACAGGCAACCTTTCTGTCACTGGAACAGGAGTTCTGGATCCGCTTGAGTGTAGTTTCTCGCTTCCCGTGATACGCCAGCCCAAAACCCCTGTTGTCTATCTTTCAACAAACGAGCCCATAACAGCTTCTCTCAATGGAAGCGCTCAGATTTCAAAACTTTTCTACTACTGGATGCCAGAAGAAATTGGGTGCGAAGCAATTCTCGCGGCACATACAAAAGTTACTGGTACGCTTGGTGATATCAAAATAAATGGTCCTGTTTCTCTTCGCGAAGGGCGAATGGAGCTGCTTGCCACTGGGCAAACATTAGAAAGTATTGAAATGGACGGGCAAATGCATGGCCGCACGCTTTCCATTAACACAATTTCTGCTTCAGACCTTGCTGAAGGCACACTTTCCGGAACAGGCGTGATGAATTTTTTCGAAGAAGGAGAATTTTTGTGGAAACTCTTTCTTACATGCAAAGACCTCGAAGTGGTGAATCTTCCCTATACCAATGCTGTGGCAGATGCCATCCTCACGCTTGATGGCACTACCCACAGCCTTCTTATTTCAGGAAATGGCACAGCGAAAAAGGCATTTGTTGATGTAGCAGCCCGTTTTCCAGCAAATATCCCAGAGCTTCCAGTGACCTTTACTGGGGAGAAGAAAGAAGACGGCTCTTTTTTTGTAGTTAACTTTGACCTGCATCTTGAAGCCCCATCTGGAGGCGAGATACGCGGCCGCGGGCTTCGCACAGATTGGAAAGGGCATGCTTATTTAAGCGGACCTGCCACAAAATTGTGCCTTGCTGGCCTTGTGGAATGCACCAAGGGCACCTTTACCCTGGCTGGCAAAGAGCTCACCATAAGTCAAGGCTCGATCGCAGTTGCAGGAAATCTTTTTCGGGATTCTCGGCTCAATGTGCTTGCCAATGTGTCTCTTCCCGCTATCACTGTCCAGGTAGGACTTAAAGGCTCCCTCAAAGATCCCAAATTCTTTATTCAATCAATTCCCATTCTTCCTGAAAAAGAGGTGCTCTCCCTCCTTCTTTTCAACAAAGAGTATGGGGATATTTCTCCGCTTGAATCGCTGCAGCTAGCCAACGCTGCCATGACCCTGCAGCAATCTTCAGGCCCCTTTGACCTTATTGACCACGTAAAAACCACGCTTGGCATTGATCTTATTGATATTGGATCCTCTCAGATTGCCCCAGGCCAGCCACCCCCCTGGAGTACCCTTGGAGCAGATAATGAAGACAATGAAGGAATGGTGACGCCTTCTCCAAATGATGTGACCTTAAAGGTCGGTAAATATATCTCCGACGGTGTAGCAATCACTGTGTCCAAGGATGTAACAGCTGGAGTGAACCGCGTCGGCCTTGAGGCCTCTCTTTCCCAACACGTGACTGCAGATGCAGAAATAGGCGATGACGCAGGCGGCATCGCCTCTCTCAAATGGAAAAAGGATTACTGAAGAATCGCTCAGCCTAAAAATGAAAAATCCGTCAAAAATGATGTCGCCAGCATCAAAAATTGGCAATTTTTGATGTTTTCACCATCAAAATTCGAGTTTACTGATCTGCCAGCATCGATGAATTTTTTGATTGTGAAAATCAACTGGAATTGTATTTTTCGAAATATCTTTGAAAGTGCACGACGGGAAAAGAGTTTCATCAAGAGAAAATTTCCGTGAGTTTGTGCTAAAGAAGATAGTGCCTCCTTTTGAGAGAAGGCGGAGCGCTTTCGTCAACAAAGCAGGATAATCTACCTGAATGTCAAACATCTGATCCATTTTTTTAGAACGTGAAATGGTTGGCGGATCTATCACAATGATGTCGTAGAGAGCCCCAAAGGCAATTTCTTCATCAAGAAATTTCAAGCAATCGGCCCGCACAATTACATTGTCATGGAGTGAAAGTCCATTCAGTGCAAAATTATCTTTTCCCCAAGCTGTATAGGTATTGGATAAGTCGACACTTTTGGTGAGGCTTGCTCCTGCAAGCGCCGCATGAACACTGAAGGCACATGTATAGGCAAAAAGATTGAGCACGCTCCTCCCTTTAGCTATTGAGCTCACTCTTTGCCGCGTTTCTCTATGATCCAGGAATAATCCAGTATCTAAGTAATCGTGAAGATTCACCTTAAATTTCACGCCATATTCGAAGACTGAAAAATATTGCTTTTCCTGAGCAAGCTTTTCGTACTGTTGCATTTTGGTCCGCCGCACGCGCGTGCGCCAGTAAATAGCCTCAGGCTGCACGGCAAAAAGAGAATAGAGGGCCTCGAGCACCTCGTTTTCGAGGGAAGAAGAAGGCTCATCACTATCGCGATTATAAGAAAAATACTGGACACAGAACCGACCTGCATAAAAATCGATAGCTAAAGGATATTCTTTAATGTCGCGATCATACACCCGAAAACAGTCTGTACAGGTTCTTTTTGCCCACTTCCGGACATGGCGATAGTTTTTCCGTATACGATTTTTTAGGGGGGAGCTTTTATCTTCCCCATCTGCTATCGCAGGAAGAAGGAGAGAAGTATTTTCCATAAGAACAAAAATCTTCCAAGAGTCTGTGTTTAAAACTTGTGTCAGGAACCGGTCGAAATATATGCGGGAGAGATTGATGGACAATTCTCTTCTTCAACAACTCCCTCTGCCAATTGTTGCTCTCCAGACATTTTTCTTGCTAACTCTTTAAAAAAAGATGATCTTTTTGATTCATCAACCACTGTCTGAGGAATAGGCAAACAGTCTTGTGAACTAAAAGCACTATCGCCCATTGTACTCCCCATCTGATTCAGCAGATTCAGCAGATCCATCCTCTGCACAACCTCCGGCATAGTGATCCTTGGAGCAGGATCAATGGTAAGAAGATCAACACATGCTTGAAAAATCTCTCTTGTATTTGAAGGCTCCAATTGAGCAATCTTCTGCTTTATATGGTTAATTTCCTCAATCATTTCTTTTATCAATTCGTCACGTTGATCGGGTTTTACACAACGTTGAGTGTTAAAATAGGACTGAATGCGTTGCTGCCATGGAACTACTGGAATGTTCAGCAACTGCAAAAAACAAAGTGCAGCTGCCCAATTCTCTCCAGGAATAAGAAGGGCAGGGTTGGTGATAGTCTCGCCCAAATACTCGGGTGGTGTAGAGGTGAGGTGTCCATAAAAACCATGGGATTGAGGAAAGTCTATACAGGTAGTTGAAAATCCAGCGTCAGTCCATTTGAAAACAAAACGGCCATTTGACTCTTGTCTAAAAACAATACTCAATGGTTTAACAGCCCCATGTATTCGGCCGTCTCTATGTAACAGGGCTAAACCAGCTGCCAACTGGCTAACAATCAAAGCTCTATTTTTATCGGAAACATTATATAAGCTGAAACTGGCTCCGCTCGCATAGCCGTCTTGGATAACACAGATCTTATCGAATGAAAAACCTCGTTCAACTTGTGTAAAACAAAATTCACAGCGTGTTTGAAGGAAACAGTCAAATGAACGAATGACTGCAAGCTCATTTAAAAACCGTTTGGCTAGTGTGGTTGTTTTTATGACGTCCACATTACCATTTGTGTGATAACACGTCTGGCTCATCCTATATGCAACTGTAAAGCCTCTCTGCGTCGAATCTAATGGGAGGGCAATTGCTGTCCGTGTTTCAGCATAGGCACTAAATTGATGCTTAATGAAAGGGCCGTCCGGAAAAACATATATCAATTTTTCCGGAAGATTAATAACGAATGAACCCGATGTCTTATTTTTTTTCTGGAAATAGTATGCTTTATCTTCACAAAGAAGCGGGAGAATCTGTTCAATAATCTGCGATAAAAACATCCCTTTAGGCCAATAACGTAGCTGTTTTATACTCCGCATCTGTCCTTCGCGCAAAGATATTTTTTTATTTAAGTCCTCTCGATCCTTTAAAGCATCGATTCCTGTCTTCCTTACATTGTGCGAAAGGAAATCCGGTGGAGAAAGAGGTTGTACCTGAGGACAACCCTGATTAACCGATATTGGTGCAACAGAATAAAGATCCGGCAACTTCCGTTCATTTTTTGATATTATAGCCATAGAAAAATCCACCCCTGATTAATAGAAAATAATATCAAATATTGAGTAAG
>PMZB01000245.1 GCA_003170575.1 Chlamydiia bacterium
CCACTGCGAAACCTCAAGAAGCTATAGATAAAATAATTGAAAATATCTCCCTTATTACTCAGGAAGAGCCCCCACAAACACAAGAGAAAGTGCAGCAACTTGAAACAATTCTGCGCTCCTATGCACAAGTACCGCTTCCAACAGATCTACCCTCGCTGGAACGACTGAATCATGCCCTTGATGAGACCACAAAAATTGTAGAGGAGGTTCGTCAAAAAAAGGGCTTGCCAACTACTTTTGAGAAGGAAAGGCCTGCTAAAAAACGAAAATTTGTACCAGAAAGCTCGCAAGAGCCTTCCCCTAAAAGAAGACACCTTCTCACCCCCGGTCAAGCAGTTGTGCAGCCTTCACGAGCACTTCTCCCCGGTGAAACCGCTGCAATATTAGAAAAACGTGTAGAGCTTGAAGAAGAAGGGGTGGTTTCTGAAGGGCAAAGAAAAATACAAATGCTCCTAGATACTCCCTCGATCGATATATCAGAGCATCTTTTATATCACTTGCTTGGCGACGCGATCGGCACTACTTCAAGACAGTATGTAGGATACAATCAAAATCTTGCCATGAATGAAGTCTGCACAATGTTTGATAGCATTGCTTGCTTTGGAGATAGTGCCTTTCAGGCGGCCCTGCAAGAACAAAAAAAGCTCTTGCAAGAAGGCAATGATTTTGCACAAACAGTCTACAAAGCCCCCAAAGAGGAAATGAAAACCCTCTCTTCCGAGCTTCAAGCCAAACTTACCTCTCTTGATCCTCAAGGGAAATTTGTCATACCTGGAGGTTGGCTAGCAAATGCCGGCGGGCATGCCATTATATTGGAAATAAAAAAGTCACTTGTAGGCCCAGCCAAATTCACCCTTTTCGTCCATAACACAGGAGATGGAATACAGTATCATGAAGTACGTAGCGTAGGAGAAAAGAAGGTAGCTAGCCGCTTGATCATTGATTCTATCTCTCTTGAGGATCTATGCAATCCACTGTTTCTAGGTTCATTAGCTGTGATGCAAAATCCATCTGCTAGAAACTGGACAGCGAATGATTTTTATGAAACACTTCTGCCTACTTTAGGCGGGGTCATTTTAAAAGACGAGTCTATCTTGGGAGAAATGCAACGATCAGGCACTTGTGTGTTTGCCTCTTTATTTTTGTATCTCCAGCATAGCATGCCTCCAGGAATGGGAACAAGAGCTCACCTTGCACTTGGCCTGAAAGCTCTTTCTAAATTTGTTCAGTCTCCAGATAAGTGTAAAGACAAAGCTTCTTGCCTCTTTGTGGGTAAATGCATCCACTACTTTTCTCAAATGTTACTCGACGCACAAGCTGACCGACTCCTCACAGTCGATGAATTTACAGCCATCAAAGATTCGATAGTGCAAATTGAAAGCACATTGTCTCAAAGAGAGCATGAGCGCATTGAAACTGAATCCAGCTTCAAACCCCCTTCTCGAGAGGCAACTTTCTCAGACATGGCCGTTCAAAAATTTCACTCTATGTTGCGATATACTGGCTGTGAGGGCATTTACAATGGCATTCTTAATGCTTTATACCTGAAAAGCCCTGGTGAACCAATTCCTGAAAAATACCGACTCACCCCTCCTCCTGCTGATCCAGAGTTTTCGGTATACAAAACCCTTGACTATATAACTCCTTTTAGGAAAACGGAAAGTAGAGATGTCTCCTCGGCAATGCTTCCTCGGCCTGATCTTTCTTCCCCTGAAGCGATTGGAACGGCTTTGTCCCAAGTGATTTCATGGGCTAAAGAACATGCAAAGTGTGATTCTTTTCAAGAAGTACACTGTGAAATCGAGCTCTTCTCACGAGCACTTTTAGAGGCATGTAAAAATGCACAGCCACATCTAGAAAGATTAGGAAAAGCCGAGGGAAGGGAGATGCTAGAAAAAATCAGCGCTCTTGCCGATCTTTACGTAGAGTGTTTTGTTGAATCAACTAAAGCCCATAAAAACGATTTTGTCGTAAGTCCCATAGTGTTTTCTGCAGTGACAAACTTTATCTGTTCTGCCAGAATCCTCGGAAGTCATATAGAAGAAATTCAAAAATATCCTGTCTCTGTCGGCCCATACCCTGCGGGACCTGTAGCTACAGAAGAATATAAAGTGGAACAATCTCTAGATAAAAATTTTAAGGATTTTGCCCTGCCTCACTTACCATTCTCCCAGACAAACCCATCTGCTTTTGAAAGCAATATACCCATTTTACCAGAAAGCACCCATCCCATGATGAGTTTTCTTGATTGTATTCATGCCAATTACGGAGAAAAAATTGCTGCCAGCATTCCCGCAAAAGATTATGTGAACGACCCGAGAGTGCGCGCCGCAATGATGTTTTCCGATAAATATAGCGAAATAAGAAAAGCAATCCTCCCTTCTGAATTATTTCACTACATTCATATCGACAACCTTTTCTATTTTCTTAAAAAAGAAAACATCAAAAGTCAGGATAATTTTTCAGGAAATAGAAGAATGGAGTGGTCGGTAAAGTGCGGCGAAAACGGGTGGAGCATTCAAAAATCAAGCAACCCATTAATTAAACCTAGTCCTCCCCCTTATTACCCCATACGAGAGCCAGAAACAAAATTCAAAGATTCGGCAGATGTCGTGTTAAATCCAAGAAAAATTGGAAAAACCGTTGTCGATATACACAAATTAGATACCAATTCCGGTAGGATCGATCTTGCACTGGCAAGTTTTTCTGCCCATCCTGAATTTTTCAAAGACAAAGTGTACGAGTTCTCCGATCTTTTTGAAACCATTATTTTTCAACCTGGTACGTTACAAAAAACTGTCCAAGATCCTGTGTGGAAAGGCTCTCCTCGATATCTGATTGAGTTTCTTGATCACCAAATGAATCTGGCTATGCTGGGGCATGATACAGATGTTGCAGTTTTTTTACTGAGGCAATATAGGATGCTCTATGAAAGAAGCGAAGAAATTTTCTCCCCAGAGGATCGTGCCCAACTTCGAAAAACTATTGCTGAAAAGTTTGAACAAGCATCTAATTTCCTCCCAAGACAAGAAAGAGCTCTTTTTACTCATTTTCATACAGAACGTGCGCGTTTTCTTCATGTAGATAAGCAGCTTTCTCCAATTGAAATCGATCAATTGATTGAATCGATTATCATTAGCAGACGTAACCTTCCGAAACTTGACCCGCTCTTCGAATTTGAAATAATTAGCTTCACCCACCAGGTGTTTTCAAGAGAAGATGTAAAGGAACGACTTAACTCCCTCCCCAATGAACTGATCAACGCCAGTCTAGGGTTCACTGGAACAGACAGAAGGTGGAAACGGATAGATACTCTCTATTTTACATCGGAAGAACCACAACCCACTCTTGACTTCTATCTATCAACAGGAGCTCTTTTAGATCAGAGTAGTAAAACTCCTCTCGTTGAAACCCCTCTTTCTATACTTAAGGACACTTCTTTCCAAGAAGCTACACATAATAAAATTCCTGAATTTATGACCTATGAAGGAGGTTCTTCTTACTCATTTGCCATAGGAGGCATCCCTTTTAGGGTAGCCGACGATAAAATTTATAAATATGTAGAAGGTGATTGGCTTCAGTATGTTCCACAATATCCATTTTACATCACACAAGTTTTAGGATTAACCAAGCCTAACCCTGAAACAGAATTACTAAAAGGAGAGATGCTTAAAAATTTTACTTGGCTTCACGACGGAGGTAAAGCTCTTCGGATAGAAAATGAAAAGGGAGTTGTATTATTCAGAGGCGAAAAATATGAGACAGACAAAAAGTACTTTCTCCGCTTTATAAAAATTTGGTGGAATTATCGCTGGAACATATATAAATGCGACAAAAATGGAAAAAAGACTTCTGAAAAATTGCTTAATGCTCGCTCTATACCAACGCCTTTACTTGAGTTCGAAACAAAAGATTTTTTCCATACCTTAGGTGCAAAAAATCAGGTTGGAAAAATATCTTTTCCTCGAATTGGGAAAAACGGATTGTCATTTATTTATGATGAAAAAGAACAAGTTTTCAAAAATCAAGAACAACCAGAGTTCATACTTGCAAAAGATCAGTATGTACCTGGCTTAGCCAGGCATAAGTTAGTCCAGTATAATATACGCACTAAAAGAAAACAGGTGCTGATACCCTCACACGTTATTGCAAAGGTAGAGGAGAAGACTTTGTGGAATGCGTTGAATAGACTATTTCAAGGCAAAGAAGAGCTCAGTCCCTTTGAAACACATCCTGGACTGGTAACTCCGGGAAAAGGACAGATTCCTGTCTTTTCCTATACGATGGATAAAGAAAACCTTATTCCAGACACTCAAGAAGGAGCTTTGTATCTTGCCTATACATACCTTTGGCAACAGGAATATGATAAAAGCGCTCGACTCCTGGAACAACTTCCACGACTCCCCTTAACTGAAAAATCAGAAGAGTATTTAGTAGGTATCATTGGGGGCGCACAGCATGACAAAGATATTCGTGCGGACGCAGTGCGTTTGAAAGCCACGGCGCTCTTAAGAAAACATGAACTCATGTTTGAAAACGGAAAAACACAGATTCCGGCAGACATACTCTCTTCAGCTCTGAAAGAACATTTGGCTTGGGAACACCTCTGCGGAACAGTTGTTCTGACTGAAGAAGAAAAAAGAGTTTTTGATCCTCTTTTTGGCAAAAAGGAGCCTCTTGTCACACGTATAAGAGCAAAAGAAGTTGTCCCTTCTATACAGATCACTGCCGATCATTTTTATCTTGGCGACTGGGATGAGTCAAGAAAAAGTCCCTTACGTCCAAATCTAACACAAAAATCTTTTTCTTCCCTTTTTGGCATACTTCAGGGTGGGGAAAAATCGATTTCCGAACAAATGGACAAGATGCTCTCTTTAATAGAAGAATCATTTGGATACACGATAGACCCAGCTGCACCTGATCCAAGGGTAAGGCTGCGCGAACTTTTGACTCTATCTTCTCGCATGTCGCTTGGAAATAGCCAGCAAACAGCAAGCGCAGTTCTTTTAGCATGCCTTTTGAACCCAGAAGCCTTCAAAGAAGTGAAGGCAGAGGAAAAAGAAAAGTTAGTGGCTCTTGCAAAAAAGCAATTTCCGCAAATCACTCCTCCAACTCCTCAACCAACAATCGAACCAATTACCGAAGAACTTTCAGTGAAGGAAGAACCAGTTCCCCTCCAACAAGAAGTGCCTCCACAGGTAGAAGATCCAGGCAAGAGTGCGCTCCTCAAACCCGAAATGAGAGTTTTCACCTTTGCTAAAGGGCCTCCTCAACCAAGCAAGGCAGTTGCCTTTGCTTCGGCAGTAACTGAGTGCATTCCAGATCTTTCTCCTATAGCTGTGACGGCATGTGAAGAGTTTACCTCAGTTGTTAATCAATATGTTGCTTCAACTTCTGTACCTGCCACCCTTTCTATTGATCGTAAAGGAATTGCTCTTCTTCAAAAAACAGTAGAGGCATCATCACTGAAAGATAAAATTCGCGAAGATAAAAAGACCATACGACGCCTTCTTAGCCTGCAATCCTCTGATCCTGGATTTAGAACCCTCCATGACGTCATGAAAAAGAGCGGGTACTGTGTTTCGGCCCGTATCCAAGACGCAGTTTATGCTCTTCTTTCCCCTTTCCCCCAAGGATTTTTAAAGTTAAATCCTGCGCTTGATGAAAAAGATCTTATAGAACTAAGAAGCGCGACCATGGATTATTTAGTGAAAAAAACGTATCAAGAGCACCTTCAGAGTATTTCCCAAGAGGCGTCTAAGATTCGTGCCATTTTGGAAGCATGGCAAACTCCAAACCAAGAAGAGCTTCAGTCTTTAAACGCGCTCCTCTGCTTCAAGCGAAATTATGATCCTGCTCAAGAGCCCTATCTTTTAGTATTTGAATCTGTTTTTGGCCACTTACTAAGAGAAGATCAGGTAAAAATCTTCCGTGAATTTATTTCCGGCGAAGCTGCAAGCGCTAGCAAAGTTATTGAAATGATCATGGCAGCCGGCAAGACTTCTGTCTTAGCGCCGCTTATTAGCTATATGGTAGCGATGCGCGGAAAAATCTCTATTTTTGTGCTGCCGGACCAGCTCTACCCAACAGCCGCTCCACAAATGGCACAGTCGCTTCAAAGAAGTTTTGGCATTCCTGTAAGCTCCTGGGAATTGGTTGATGGAGTGAAAGCCTCGCTTGAAACATTGCAAGCAATACTGCTTGATCTTCAGCACGTAGCAGAAAAACAGGGAGTGATTATTCTTAAGCCCAAAGATATTACAGGGCTCCTTCTCCAATTTTTGGCATCCATTCCGGAATTGTCAGACCCAAATGCGAAAAAAAGGGTAGATCTTTTTAAATCCATATTTTCATTGCTTGTGCCAAAAGCGGAATTTCTGTTCGACGAAGTGGATACTGTATGGGATGTGTTAAAAGAGCATCTTTTATCTGTATCCGGTCTTGTTCCTCTAGACAGAGTAACAATTGATGTCACCTGCTTTATATATTCCTCCCTCTTCCGCTTGAGTACGCCGCTTCCAGCTACAGAACAGGAATTTAAGGAACAGATCTGCCCTTCCCTTGTGAAAGAGTGCACTCAATGGATTGGTGGAAAAATGCCCAATCCAGATCTTCCCCTTATAGAACGTTTTATCGCAGGAAACGCAACGAAAGAAGAAATTGACGGCTTGCCTATCCCTGTGAAAGAAGCGGCAAGTGCAGCGCGCGCACAAATCCAAGATATTCTACCCTACACAGCTACAAGAGTGAATAAAGTACATTATGGCGAACGGGACGATATTTCAGGAGACACCCCCTCATTTGCTATTCCCTATGAACAAGGAATCCCGCTCAAAGCTCGATGCGGGCATGATTTGGAAGAGGTCAATTTCACTACGCAAGTATTTTTAGCAATGGAGCCCTCTCGGTGGCAGGTATTTCTTACCAAATATCTAAAAGACATACAAATGCGCGCCAAGAAAGAGATAGAAGAAAATCCCATTTTAAAACTTGAAACAACCCAAGCACTTAAAGACTTGAAGGAAACAGTGGGTGATTCTCTTGCTATTGAGGCGATGCTCGCTCCTGAGCAAAAAAGCGGTGAAATAGTTGCCTTTATGGAGAAAAATATAGAAAAAAAACTGTTTTTCATCGACCGTCTTGTTCTTTCCACAATTCAAAGGCCAGGCTCCTATTTTTATGCTGCTACAGAAGCGTATGCAATGTTAGGCAGTATTTTGAGAGCATTTTCCGGAACCGTTTGGAATAAAACCGTCTACCCAATTGCAGATGTAAAAGAATCCCCAGAGACTATTGGAAAAACCATTTCCATTCTGGCTACTTGCCCCCAAGAGGTACTCATTTGCTCAAAAGAAGAACCCCATTTCGAGAAAAACTGCGGGATTATAGATATTGGCGGACAGTTCAAAGATAAAGAACCAGAAGAGATTGCACTACGCATAGCAAGATCAAGCGACCCCTCTCTTATCCAAGGAGTCATTTTCTTTGATCGTGAGAAAATGAAAAAAGTGATGGATAAAGATGGGGTATCTATCCCCATAGAAGAATGTACTACTCCTCCGGAACATCTGATTGCCTATTGGTCCCAGCCATTTACTACAGGAGCTGATCTTGCAATCAAAAGAAACAGTAAAAGTATTGTATATATAGGCAAGGACACTATTTTGAGAGACATCCTTCAAGGGGTGTGGCGTCTAAGAAAATTGGGTCAAGGGCAAATATGCCAGTTTGTTGTGGATAAAGAGACGCATAATATCATCCTGTCTGCTTTGGGTTTACCTTCAGATACGCCCCTCACCACTAAGCAGATCCTTGCCTATGGCCTGAAGAAACAAATTGAAAGGCAATCCTCAGATAATTATCGAGCGTTTCAAAATAAGACCTGGGCCGTTCTTGGCCAAGGTCTGATGAAAGGACTTCTTGAGCTGCCAACTGAATCGTATCCAGAGTTGTTTGAAAACTGTAAGGAATTATTTTACCATGACAACCCGCGCAATTTATATGAGAAATATGGCACACGCTCTGAAAAAATCCCCTCGGGAGATGCCATTGAACTAGAGATCTCCAAAGTAGTCCAATCAAAGGCGTATGCATATTTATGTGCAAAAAGGCTTGTGGATCCCACATTCGTGCAAAAGGAACTAGATCATCTTAAGGAGATGAAAAGTGTGCTACCGCAAGAGGTTATGGAAATCATTCCTCGTGAACACACAGCAGTCCAAATTCATATGGAAGAGAAGACTGAAGAAAAAACAAAAACAGAGGAGAAAACAGAAACAAAGAACTATTTACGCTCCCATGCCTGGCCAGACGAGTTTCCCTATAGATACCCCATTGAACAGGAATTCTCCTCCCGCTTAACTCCTCAAGGCTTTTCACTTTCAACTCTGTTTCAGCCGATAAAGAAAGTGCGCTTAAATGAAATTGAAGGAGCTTTCTTTTCTCTTCAAGATTTTTTCAGTTTAGACGATACATCAAAAGATTTTGCTAAACTTTTCCCCTCACACCTCGGCACTACGGTCAATTTACATCCTGCGTTTCAATCTACCTTTACGCCTTTAACCACCGGAACATTACCAATGGAATATGCCCTTTGCGTCATGAAAGGCAAGGAACATGCCTTTCTCCTATTGCGGCAAGAGGATATGGAGCATATCCATCAAGCAGTACTTGAAGGAAAGGTTCAATCAAGTCCTGATTTTGCTATGACGCTTATCAACATTCATGATGGGGCAACCAATCCTGTCGGGTGCGATTTATCTGTAGCAAGAGATGTTGAAAAAGACTTCAACATTCTTATTTCACGCACACTCGCCAAACTCTTTATCGGCAACCTGCAGCTTACTGCCCTAGAAAAACTTGCTCTTCTTGCCCATTGTTCTGGCCTCACAAAAGAGGAAGTTAAATCAATGCTTTCATTTATCCAAGACTTTGCCCCGAGATCCCCTTTTAGTGAAGATAAAGAGGCGGCATCGATTCTCACCTCGCTTATTAATGACAATGGGAAAACCTTTGTCCCCACCGCCCTCACAGCCCTATTTGCCACTCACCCCGAAAAATTCCCGCCAGAAGAGCAGGAGCGATTGAGACAAAGCACTCCCCCCTACTCTGCCGAATTTCTGCAGTGGCTTTGCGCACAAATGTACTAAGAAAATTATCGTCAGGAGTTTTGAAAGCGCCTCATTAACTTTATTTTTAGCAAACTCTCTAAATTC
>PMZB01000219.1 GCA_003170575.1 Chlamydiia bacterium
TGCAAGAAAGAGACAGTATTAACACTAATAAGCGCATACACGATCTCCATTAAAATATGGGAAGATCCAACCTAAGTTATGGAAAACAAAAAAGGGAAGAGGATTTTTAAGTTTGTACAAACTTGTTATAGATTTTTTAATAGGGAGAAAAATCATAGCAGGGTGCTAGGAACTTTTGGGAATTAAAACTAGCCCTGAAATAATATTTCAGGGCATACATCAAGGCTACTTCTCAGAAGCTTGGGGAACTGACAGTTCGTTCGCGGCTTCTTTCGCTTTTTTGAACAAACCCTTACCTTCTTCCAATTTGTCAATCGAACATTTTTGTCCAACTTGAGATTTACGTTCCTCCAGTTTTTTTTCGGATGTATCCAATGCATGTTTGTAAGCGACCAGCGTTTTTGTGCAAGAGATTTTTGCTTTGGATCGCTCTACTTGCTCAGTTAAATATATCCGTTTGATCGTTCGAGTACCCCATTGCTCTTTTCCCAGAGTCTCTTTCATCTCTCCAGCCCAAACATCTATTTTCTTCAGAAGATCGGTTTTCTGCCCTTCAATTTTCTGCTCTATGGTAAGGCTTTCATCGGCTGGTGCAACCTTCGAAGGACCTTCACTCTTTCCTTCGATTTTTGGGGCTTTGGCAGGCGGCTCTTGTAGAGAAACAGAGCTCTCAGCCAGACTTCTTTTCTTGCTTACATCCTCTTGCTGGGATTGGATGGCAGTTTTGGCTACCTCTACGATTGGATTTGATTGGATCGGTTGTGTGGATGAGGCTGGTGCCGGCAAAGATGGAAGGGTTACAATAGAGGAAACATTTTTTGATACAGGTTGGACCATAAAAACTCCTTAAATTTTTTGTGAAAAAAGCTCCGCGGTGGACGTTACCGAACAAGTATTTAGATTTTCTAAAGAATTTGCGTTGATACAGCACCAACCATATACCTTTCTCCAAGATTTTATTCTTTGGTTTTAGGTTCCTCGGGTTGCTCAGGCCCAGTTGAGGGCTGAAGATCTTGTAGCGCCCCTTTCATCACTTCCATTTTTGCGCCATCTGATAATTTGATGATGATCGTATCTGTCTGGATTTTATACACTTCACCTAAAATACCACCTGCAACAACAACCTTGTCGCCCTTTTTCATGGCTTTTCGCTTCGCTTCCATCTCCTTTCGCCGCTTCTGCTCTGGCCTCCATATGATGAAGTAAAAAAAGATAACTGCGAGAGCAACCAACATAATCGTTTGCTGTAACCCTTGCCCTAAATCAGCAGCCGGGGCCTCTGCGAAAAAAACAGGAAATTTAAACATGAGTACACCTTTTGGTTATTCGGGGTAAGAAGCATCTACTTTTTTCTGAAAAGCGTCAAGTGAATCCTCTAGTATCGCCCTTCTCAGTTGCTTCATAAAATCAATATAAAAAGCAATATTTTGCATGGTGACAAGGGTCATGCCGGTTATCTCGTGTACATTAAACAAGTGCCGTATATATGCCTTGGAAAATTTCGAGGGGTAAGAGTTTAGCTCAGGATCAAATGGCGAAAAGTCCTCTGTGTATCGGGCTGACTTGATCTGAATCCGCCCTTGCCATGTGTATGCGGTACCTCCACGTGCATTTCTGGAAGGCATTACACAGTCAAATAAATCTATGCCTCGCAAAACAGCCTCAAAAATATTTCTGGGAGAACCTACTCCCATAAGATATCGAGGCTTAAGGTTCGGAAGAAAAGGCTCTGTTGCCTCAATTGTGGAGTACATTTGGGCCGGTGTCTCGCCCACAGCAAGCCCGCCGATTGCATACCCTTCAAAATCAAGAGGTGTAATCGCTTCAGCGCAAGCTTTTCTCAAATTCGGATGAATGCCTCCCTGAACTATGCCAAAAAGGTTTTGATAGTCCCTTATTGCGCAATCTTTACATATAGATGCCCATCTGATCGTTCTTTCAACTGCCTCTTCAATAATAGTAAGCGGCGCATCGCTAGGCGGACATTCGTCAAAGCACATGATAATATCGGCTCCCAAAGCGCGCTGAATATCCACACTCTCTTTTGGCCCAAGAAAGTGGCGGGAGCCATCTAAATGGGAGGAAAAAGTTACGCCATCGTCAGAAATTTTACGAAGAGGAGCAAGGGAAAATACTTGAAACCCTCCTGAATCAGTAAGCATTGGCCTATCCCACCCGGTAAAGGAATGGAGCCCGCCTGCTTTCTCAATAAGCGCCGCTCCAGGACGCAACATAAGATGGTAGGTATTGCCCAGAATTATTTGTGCATCAATTTCTTTAAGCTGAGCAGAAGTTACTGTTTTTACCGTTCCTCTTGTGCCCACAGGCATGAACATAGGAGTTTCAATTATGCCATGTTCTACTTCAAGCACTCCTGCCCGTGCTCTACACTGAGCTGATTCTTTCAAAAGCGAAAACTTAAGCTTTCCCATAATCAGCCTCAAACAGTGCAATATTTTCTACGTGTGGAGTATGTGGGAACTGGTCAATTGGTTGGAGGGAGCGAATGTGCCAGCCTAATTCTTTTAGCTTATACGCGTCTTCCGCTTGTGTTCTTGGGTTGCAAGAGACATACACGAGTCTTTTTGGTTTAAGTAAACTAATCTGCTCAACAGCCTTCTGCAGGCCTGCTCGAGGCGGATCAACGATAACAACATCAGGCCTTGATTCTGGAAAGTCGTGAAGCATTGCCCCAACATCTCCAGCATACACTGTGAAATTCCCTAATCCTAACCTTTGTGAATTGATTTTCGCATCATAGGCAGCATCTGGAGATATCTCTATTCCAACCGCTTTTTTTGCTTCAAGTGCAGCAAACATGCCAAACACACCTATGCCGCAGTATAAATCAAAGACTGTATCATTTTCTCCAAGGGAAGCAAGGGAAAGCGCTTTTGAATAGACTTTTTGCGCCTGAAAAGTATTTGGCTGAAAAAAAGAACGCGGGCCAATGTGAAAATCAAGCTCTCGCTCCACTGTTAGCTGAACTTTTAGCTTTTCCCTAATATGATCCTTTCCAAAAAGAATCATGTCATATACTTGTGTGGGGTGTTTTGGAGCAATTTGCCGAATTGACAGGACAATCGTTAACTCTTTGTTTTCCGGTGTTGCAACGCTTTTCACAGCGGCGCAAAAAGCCTCTAGCTGCTCCTTTTTTGGTGCGAAGGCAGGATTTCCTGACACAGTAAGGATAACCATTCTGTCGCCGGATGTTGCCGCCTCACGCACTGTGAGGTTTTGCAGTGTGCCTTCATTATTCCTCCAGTTATACGCCTGAAGAAATGAAAGGGCCCACCAGGCGCGAACAGCATGCAAAAGCGCGCCTACCCAGGGTTTTACTAGATGGCATTCATTCAGAAGTATTACTTTTCCTCTCAACCCAAAAAGCCCTAAAAACTGCTTTCCAGCCTTATCCTGAGAAAAAGAAAACTCCATTTTGTTGCGGTATTCGTAAATGTTCTCACAAGGTATCAACGGGGAAATTGCAGCAGGGCTCTCTACCAATGGCGCAAATAATGACTCAATCCATTTTTGCTTTGTTTCTACCTGAAGATCATAGGACAAATGCTGCCAGACACAACCCCCGCAGGTGCCTACATGAGGACATCTTGGGATCACTCGACAAGGAGATGGTTTTTTTATGGCGCAAATATCCGCCCTGTGCCGGACACTTCCCTTGCCTTTTTTAAATATGGAGGAAACTTCCACTTCCTCCCCGGGAATGCTTAAGGGAACAGCAACCCATATTACTTTCCCATCCTGGCGTGTATGTGCAGCAAGGCCATTACCTTCCTGATCCCACTCACTAATAAAAAGAGGTTTATCCTGCATGTGTCAAACTCTGTAATTTGGGAGACTCTTGCATAACTCATGACGGTTATCCACCGTACCCATCTTCGTTGACCAGTGTAGAAGAAAAGGAAAATAAGGTATCGAAATTTTACAACACTGAGCAAAAATTNNAATTTTTGCTCAGTGTTGTAAAAGCCTTATATAAAAAAAGGGAAAAGAGGAAAAACCTCTTTTCCCTAGGGAAAACACAAAACTTAAAGAACAAAAGAGACTATCTTTTCTTTTTGCCCTTTGCCTTTACTTTTGCTTTTGGCTTTGCTTTAGCAACTGGTTTTGCTTTTGCCTTGACAACTGGCTTTTCTGGTTTGCCAGTTTTCTTCATGGCAGCTGCAGCTGCAGCTTTTTTCAATCCACCAGGGCTTTTTTCAGCTTTGATGGACTCCTTGCGGAATCTCTTGGCATCTTTTTCAAGTTTAATCGTACCTGTACGTACACGTTGGGAAGCAGCTTTATTTCCATTTGCTGCTTTCTCTAGGTCGATTGTGAGATGGGCAAGAAGATGCCTTATCTCTTTTACGGTTTCTACAATAGACATTGGATACATCCTCCATTTGATTTTGGCTTACCCACCCTGATTGTTATTCAAGAAGGCACATATTCTGCAAGAATATTCTGAAAAATTTTTGCCTTTAGCAAAATTTTACCCATGGAAGGGCCTAAAATATGATAAGCTGGCAGGAACAAAAAAGGTTTTCGATTTAAATATGGCTGTTTGGTTTTCGCAAAAATGTACCCAGAACTACTCTAGAGGTTATTTCTTTTGTGGCTGTTTAGCCCTCTGCATGCTTGCGCCTGGTTTAAGTGCGTCTGCATTTGCCGATCACCCCTTGCTCTCTTCAAAAGCAGTTCGCGTTGCATTGAAAGCAAAGGAATCCATTCAAGGGGCTAATCAGAACCAGGTTTCTGAAGCTGTTTCATCCCTTGAACCATTGCTGGATGATGCTTCATTTTTACGACTTGATGGTCGAGTTCAAGCAGATATCCTCCTTCTTCTTTCCAAAGGATACGAGCGGTTGGAGCGTTTTACTGACCAGGAAAAATTTTTGCTTAAAGTAGCAAAAAAAAGAGAGTTTTACCGATATCATGTACTGCTAAAAACAGCACTTGTTCGCTCCTACATACACCAAGATAGAATTTTCGAGGCCGAACATCTGCTTTCAAAACTTGCTCAACCAAAGCTTGCCTATTCTTCCCTTGAAGAAAAGATAGAGATTGCAAAAACAATTGAGTTCACAGAAGACACTTTGAGAGCTATTCTTCTCGCAGCAGAGAATCAAGCAAAAAATGGGCTGATTAAAGAAGCACTAAAAAAGTATAAAACCGTTCTTTCTTCCCTTGAACAGTACTATTTTCCCTTCCAAGCTTCTCCTGTGGAGAAAATGCGTTTGCAATATTCCCTGCTGGTGAGGATCGCTGAACTTTATTACCTCTCAGGTGACTTTGAATCAGCTTCCCTTGTTTTAGCCAACTGGCCGCAACCAACGGAAGAAAGTCCAGGCGTACAGCCATTTTTCGAGCGGCGTGCTTTGCTTTTAGACTTCATAACGCATCTGGAGAGCCCAAAACAAGCTCTTCCCCTTTTTAATGCATCTTTAGAGGATTCTCTTTCTCCTGAATACCTTTCGTGGTGTGCATATGAAGCTCTAATCCAGGAGGATGCAGAGTCTTTGTCAAAAGTTATAAAGGCCATTTCAAACAAGCGAAGGGAAGAATTTAACTCCCTTATCCATATCCTTCAGGGATTTAAAGAGGCTTTTTCTTCTAATTACATTGCGGCGTATGAAGAGTTAGAAAAAGGAACGCTCGTACAAAATCAGTGGACTTGCCCCTGGAAAGAAGCAGCATGTACATTGTTTGCAGAGCTGGCATGGCAGCGGGTTTCAGTGCTTGCGTTATCTCAACAAGAAACACAAGCGCGAGCCATTTGCAGTAAAATTATTCAACGTATTAACAACACAAATTGCCTCACACTCTTGCCAAAAGCAGAATTTTTTCAGAAACTCCTTGAAATGCTAGATGCTCATAAAGGAAAGCAAGACTTGCTCCTGTTTTTTTCTGATCAGTCGAAAACTAAAAGTCCCTGGCCATTCAAAAAGCCGCTTTTAACTTTATATCTCAATGCCGTTACTACGTACGCCCAAGCAATGAGGGGGAATCTCTCTGAAGCAGATGCTCTTTCTTGTCTTGAGCATGCTGCTGCAAGTGTGAGCGATGCAATTCCTGAACTACTTTGTTACCGTATCGAGCTACTGGTTCGCGAAGGGCGTATTGGAGAAGCATCCATTCTTTCTCTTGCTCTTTTGCAAGATTACCCGGAATATCCCTTAACCCCTTCCTCAATCTTGGTTTGCCTGCTTGCAGCTGAATCGTACGCTCAGTATGCATCGGAATATCGCCTGTTTGAAAACTACCTCTATTCAAAGCCGCTATCTCCTCAGGCAACCCTCTTAACATTCCGTCTCTTTGAAACGAAAAAAGAATTTCCTGGAAATCTACCCCCTGAGCAGAAAGATGTTGTCCTTTCCTTGCAAAAAAGAGAAGAAGCCCGAAAATATTTGACCGATGCGTCTAAATCAAAAGAGGCTGGGGTCATCAAGGATCGAGTTGGAAAAGCGCATTGTGCATTCCAGGAGGCCGAGGTACGAATAAAACCACTTTTGGGTTCAGCCAAAACTAAAGAAAGTTTCGGCATTTTAGCTGCACACCTTCTTTCTCTATACACTGAACATATTGAGTCTTTGGAAAAAGCTGTTGTTTCCCCTTTTGCATTTAATGAACTTCCAGCGCTGATTACAGAAACTGCGGCAACCCTTTCAGAAGACCTCCTCGCAGCAAACCCTAACCTTTTGATTGATCCTTGTTTTCTTCAGGAGTGCAGTGCACTAACAGCAACTGCACAACTGTATACTCATTCTTTTACACGTGAATTTGACAAAGTTCTCACATTTGTAAACTCTTATCCTGAATCTCTATTGAGGGCATCACGAAGTGCATCTAGGGGTATTTTGTTTGCAGCTAAAGGATTATATGAATCACATAAAATCGAGGATTCATTTATGCTGCTTTCTCGTCTCGACGAAACAACCCTAAAAGATATAGACTATGAGCTTGCTCTTGAAGTCGCTATAGAGAAAAGCCTTTGTTTAAGAGAAAAAAAGCAAACAAGAAAAGCCATGTCTCTCCTTGCTTGGGTGATTAATAGTCCCTGTGTTTCTTCGCTTCGCATCAAAGCTATGGTGATGCGGGCAGAAATTTATCTTGCCATGCATCGAGAAGAGCTTGCGGTCAAGCAGCTCGAATCGGTCGTGAACAAGGGGGGAGAGTGGGGAGCAGTAGCAGAACGAAAGTTACGGGAGTTAGAAAAAGTTCATGGAATCAGCTAGCAGTTGGAATTTTTTTGCAGTTCTTGGGGAATGGGCTGCAGAGTGCAATATGGTCCTTATCGTGATTGGACTTTGTTCAGTTATAGGAATCGCAATTTTTATCGAACGAGTCTTGTACCTCAACAAAATCGATATTGACACAGACTCGTTTCTCATCGAGCTCAAGTCTTCTATTGAGAAGGGAGATATTGCAGAGGCTGTACAGCTGTGTGAAAACCGCCCAGGCGCAGTGTCAAACATTATTCGCGCAGGCATTTTGCAGCATGAGCGGGGGCGCGAATACGTGGAAAATGCCATGGAGCTTCGCGGTATGATCGAGATAGCAAAAATGGAAAAAAATTCGCGCATTCTTTCGATTATAGCGCATATCTGCCCCCTTATTGGCCTTTTAGGCACGGTTCTTGGATTTATTAAAGCATTTGGCGAGATGAAAATGAGCAGTCTCGTGGAGATCTCCTCAACACAGATAGGAGAAGCAATGGAGTATGCTCTCGTTGCAACTGCTGCCGGACTTGTTGTGGCAATCCCTGCAGTGCTTGCATACAACTATATTGTCAGCCGAGTTGAAGGCGTTACGGTTGAAGTACAAGCAACCGCCGCTGAGGTTGTGGATCTTCTTACGTTCCAAGATAAATCCTACTAGGCGAGGAATTGGCCAATGCGCTTCTCAACACGTCTTAAACCCTGTTTTACGCTGATTGATCTCACTCCGCTTGTGAATGTCATCTTTCTCATACTTATATTTTTCATCGTGACATCAGACACTCTTCCCTTAAAATCTCTTATGATCCAACACCCTCAGGTCTCTAGTACCGAGGAAGCAAAGCTCTCACAGCTTATTGTGATCATGGACAAAGACCAAGTCATCTATGTAGGTTCACGTAAAGAGATTGTTGATCTATTCTCTCTAAAAGATGCTCTGCAAAGGCATATGTCAGCCTGGAAAGAGGCGCACCATGGTGTTACTCCTATTGTTGCTCTTAGCATTGATAGAAGGTTAGATTATGAAACGTTCTTGAGAGTATTTACCGAAGTCGTAAAAATCGCTCCCAAGGTGAGACTAGCATTTAGAACAAGCCAGAATACCCCTCAAGAGGGCGCTGAAGGTTGGTAGGTTATGTTACGACTCAAGCGACGCTCTCCCAACAAGATCTCCATTGTAATCCGAAAGAGCGCACGCGCGCCCAAGCGATATTTGTTTCGCGGTTTAGTGTTTGCTCTTTTGTTTCATCTTTGCCTTCTGTTTCTTTTTCAGATTAGGGTGCAGTATGTGGAAAAGGGGGAAAGCCAAGACGCTCCGATGGTGCTTCTTGATCCGGAAGAAAGTCTTATTTCTGTACTGACCGAAAGCGCCAGTGTAGAAGAAGAATTTCCAGCAAAGCTCGCAAACAAGCTGCACCTTACACAAAATCTATTCGTCCACGGACAGGATATAGCAGTGCCAGTAGAGGAAAATGAAGAGTCTTCCGGCCAAAGCAAAGCTCCGCCTGTCGCTCTTTTGCCCTGGTCATTTTCTGATACACTCAGCCCCTCTCGCTACTCTGTGCACGCCTATCCTCTCAAAATAACGCTTCAAGATCAGTTAAAAAAACTCTACTTTATCGATGATGGCTCTGACCTATTCCAAGAAGCTTCCTATGATAGCCTTTTTACCTCGCCATTTTTCGCTGAGGTGCAGCCCAGGGTTGATTTTCGTATTGATGTTTCCCTAGAAACAGGACAAATTACTCATTTTACATGCCTTAAAGAGCTTGTTGATAAACGACTCCAAGAAGTGGCCATAAGGCTAGTGCGCACGTTTCGCTTTGGATCCACGCAACAGGAACAAAAAGAGTATATAAGCGGGATAATTGAGCTCCAGTTTGCAGGAACGTACGATTCCATCGAACCTATTTTAAGGGACTGTTGATGATTAAACTTTGTCCAGAAACAGCCTGTATGCTCTATGTAGGAGGGCTTTTATTTCTTCTTCTTGGGACTTGGATTCGCCATTCTCAAAGAGCAAAGCGGCGCGAAGTAGTTAAGCTCACAAAAGTGCATGTTTCCTGCGAATTTTGCTCTCACTCCTACCTGGCAGAGACATTTACTCCTTATCATCGCTGTCCCAAATGCCACTGTATGAATAGCCACACAGTAGAGGAAAAATAGTACTGTCCCTTTTTGGAGAGGATTCAGAAAATTCAGCCCCCTCTCCCCATTTGAGAGAGGAGACTGAAATTATGTTGGAAAGCGGGCTACTCTTTTATATGCAACTGGATAAATGAGCTCACATTTCCTGATGAGTCAACTGCTCGAATTCTGTAGTTTGTCTCCAACCCAAGAATGTAAGGAGGTTGAATCCCACCAACAGGTTGTGCAGGAACAATCTTTTTGCACAATGGCTTGTCGGCCGAAATAGTAGCTACCTTTGTGTTAAAGTTAAAAATTTCATATTTTTTCACATGCTTAGCCGGACTTTCCTTCCAGCATGTCTTCAAGATCGTCTTGTGTTCTTTGTGTTTCAGCGTTCCCTGGAATTTCGAAGGCGCAATAATGCCTGCGATATTGATCGCCCCCACATAGAGTTGACACGGTATAATTGAATCAATGGCTCCAGTTTGAACATTAATGATGGCAAGTTCTCCGAACCCAGCAACGCAAGCCTTCGACCCATCTGGCGTAAAGGCAACAACAGATGCCGCAAAAGGGAGGGAAATAAGTGAGGGAGAGGTAGGATTCGCAGTATCTATAACTGTGACAATACCAGAACCAACGGTATATACTTTTGAACCATCAGGAGTAATGGCTATTCCCTCAGGGTTTCCAGCAACGGCAATAGGAGAGAGCGGATCCTCAGTATTTGTGGCTGTATCAACGATTGTCACAGGGCCGTTGTCGTAATTATTGCTGACATAAACTTTAGATCCATCTGGAGAGATACACAAATCCTGTGGATTAATAAAACTAAAGTCTAGTGATGTCAGAGTCGTGAGAAGGGTATTGGAATGGAGGTCGAGAACAGCAACGGAGGAAAAATCGTAGCTGCACACATAGGCTCTTGAGCCATCCGGCGTCACAGCAATAGCAGTTGGGATACTTCTAAGAGAGATGCTCGGCCGAATTGGTTGAGTGGGGTCCTTCACATTAACAACAACCACAGTCCCATCCTCTAAGCACACATACACTTTGCGACTATCAGGTGAAAAGGCCGCCGATGTTACAATTCCTGAGAGTGGAAAGGCCTTTTTTATTTCCCCCGAAGAAAGATCCAGAAGAATCGCCGCTTGACTACTACCCCCTTCACTAATCGAGACACTTAGATTACCTATAAAAGCTTTTGAGCCGTCAGGGGAGAGAGTAAAGGCAGTAGGAGGACCTCCTTCGCTTATAATGCCTTGGGGAAGATAAATCGTTGTTGTATTAGATGGGGCTGCAAGATCAAGGGCTTGCACTGCAGTGCCATCATAGGTATAGACAATGGGAACGGCTGAACAGGGGTGGCTCCAAAGAAAGCATGGAACAACCCACACTGCTGCTTTCAGCCACCATAGACATGACAATTTCATAAACATCCTCCTACTTGAAATTACCGTGAACCTCAGATTCCTCTATTTATCGCAGAATGTCAAGATTTATTATTAATTCCCATCAAAAACTCATGCGCCTTTTTTTGCGGCACATGCTTCCAGAGGGCATGAGCAGGTGCAAGCCGAGCCAACAAAACAAGGCGGTTTCTGTCAGCCAGAGCCTTGCCTTGCACCAAGTTGAAAGCTGCTGCAAGGCTTGTCCTCGATCCATCCCCCAATGCCCATAAAAGTGCGCTATTGATTTGGGCTCCTCGATCCACACTTTCCTTGCATGCACAGGTAGTAAGCCCAACACCTGGGGCAGGAGCGCTTTTCAATTGCCAATAGCGTATGAGGCCCAAAACAACTAACTCTCTAAACGCAGCTTTCTTTTCCCAATTCTCTATCCTTTTTTGCTCATCCGGTGACAAGGGGGTAGAGGGCCGCGGCAGCCGATTACGCAGAACAGAGGCAATCTTTTTGAACACATGAGGCATTTTGTTCAATTGCGCACGTATTCTTGGAATGGCCTTTTCAGCAGCTTTTTGTACTCTTTCTTCTTCGTGAAGAGGAAAAGCAGAAACTTTTCCCGCACCAATCCCCGAAACAGTCTTTTTGGCATCTTGAATTATATCATGCAGATCCCTCTTCCAACCTCCAGGAGGCATAGGAAAACGATATCTTTTATCAGTAAGGATTTGATTATACATCTCATCTGCATACTTGTCGGTTAACCCTTTTTCCCCATGCTCAATTTTTTGCCGAGTAATTTCCTCTTCATCTTTTCCATGAACACCATCCAGAAAAAAAGGAGAGTCTAATGAAAGAGTAAGGCCTGTGAATGTGCCGCGGAATTCATCATTCAAATTCATGATCGCATGAGCTCTTGCACCCTCATTATACTTCTCTAAGTTTTGAAAACTTGTGTACGTCCAGTGAGTGTATGGATATGGATCTTTTTTAAGTACTTCCTCAAGCATCTCCCCTCTGTTATGAAGCGCCTGCAAAAGGGCTTTTGCTTCTGGCGCTACCTCATCCCCAACAGTTGGAGAA
Organism: Chlamydiia bacterium; assembly: GCA_003170575.1. GTDB lineage: Bacteria > Chlamydiota > Chlamydiia > Chlamydiales > FEN-1388 > FEN-1388. The sequence goes on from PMZB01000219.1 coordinate 11,834, forward strand.
GCAGCAAAAATCGTTCTTAAGATACTCGTCTTCCCATTTCGAGAAATTTTCTCCTCAGAGATAGATCCAGGATAGTTTTCCTCATCCATTCTTGGATCATATTTTCCTAACCCAGGTATAAGTTTTTCAGCTTTGAGGGCTGTTAAGGCACATTTTGTAAATTTTGTAACATAGCCAATTGTGGAATCATTTTTGATCAGTTCGTGTTCTTTTTGCCCTCTATCGCGCGCCTCTAACACTTGAGTGCCAAAATGAGCTGCTGTAATATCTTTCTCAGGCATAAGCGAAGATCCGATTTGCTGAAAAGTATCTAATGGTCTGTAATCGATAAAGGACGCAAGCACCAGCCTATGAATGTATTTGATAGCTGGGATGGATTCACGAGTGCGATCATCTTGATATTTTTTTGATGTCACTGCATCTCTTATAAGCTTGAGCGCTTGCTTATTGGCCGCTCCAAAATCGGCCTGTGGTGTCTTCAGCAACGTATGTAACTCAAAAAGCGTGGAATAAAAATCATTATCCGTTTTATCTGGGATTTTCTTAAATATACCTTCAGCATCCTTTGAAGCCTGCACAAGAACTTCAAAAACTTGCTTCCTCTGTTCTTGTTTAACATCCTGGATGAGAGTATATCCTGTACGCGGCATTTGCGTAGGAAGAGAAGGCTTGGGAGACCCTTTTTGAAATATAGAAAAAAGAGTTTTCCCTTTAGCCTTGATGGCACCTAATGGATGAACCATCCCTCCGGGTAATATAGGACCAACTGATGAACTCATGCTTACCTACATAAATAGTGCCTTCACAATAAGTGAAACGATCTTTCGTTGGTTGATAGAATTCCCATCAAAAACGTATGAACCTCTTCTTGGGGCACATGCTTCCAAAGAGCATGAGCAGGTGCAAGACGGACTAACAAGATGAGCCGATATCTATTAGTCAAAGCTCGTCCTTGAACCAGGTTGAAGGCAGCATCAAGGGTTTCAGGAGTTTTATCTCCCAAAGCCCATAAAAGCGCGCTATTGACTTGCGCTCCTCTATCCACTTCCTCCTTACACGCACAGGTTGTAAGCTCATCTCCTTTTGGGGATATGCTTTGCAGTTGCCAATAGCGAATAAGGCCCAAAACAACCAATTCTCTGAACGCAGCTTTCTTTTCCCAATTCTCTATCCTTTTTTGCTCCTCCTCCGATAAAGGGGAAGAAGACCAAGGCACTCTATCAAATAAAACAGAAACAACCTTTTTGTACAGCCGAACTATTGGATCAAACAAAAGCGAGGTCATTTTTTTGAACACATGAGAGCTTTTGCCTGCTTGAATCTCGGTTTGCTGAAACGCTCTTCCGGCGGCTTGTTCAATTTTCCCTTCTTTAGATGCCGCAGCTTCCAAAACCACATTCTTTGCCTTAAGTATTATATCGTGAAGCTGCTCTGCCCACTCTTTCGGAGGTCTTGGAAAAAGGTACCTTGGATCTGAAAGGATGTGTTGATACATCCTCTCCGCATACTCGTCAGTTAACTCTTGTTCTCCATGCTCTATTTTCTGCCGGGTGAATTTCTCTTCATCTCGTGCATTCACTCCATCCAGAAAAAATTCAGATTGTAATGAAAGAGTAAGGCCTGTAAATGCTTCAGGAAACTCTTTTTGCAAATCCATGATCGCATGAGCTCTTTTCCCTTCATTATGCGCCGCTAAGTTCTGAAAGTTTGTGTATGTCCAGTGAGTGTATGGATAAGGCTCGTTTTGCCAGTCTTCATCAATCATCCCTCTTCTATTTTCAAGCGCCTGCAAAAGAGCTCTTGCTTCCGGAGCTATGCAATCCCCAACAGTTGGAGAGGCAGTTATAACTGTTCTTAATTTGACTTTCCTCCCATTTCGGGAAATTTCTTCTTCAAAAATGGATCCAGGATAGTTTTCCTCTTCCATTCGAGGATCATACGTTCCTAGCAAAGAAAGAATTTTTTCACCTTTGAGTGTACTAAGAACGCATTTTGTAAATCTTGCGATATACTCAACCGTACAGTCATTTTTTATCAGTTTGTGCTGCTTTTGGGCTCTATCCCGTCCTTCAACCACTTGAGTGCCAAATGCATCAGCTGTAAAGCCTTCCTCCGGCCTAAGTAAGGCCCCGATTTCTTGAAACGATCGTAAGGGTTTGTAATCGATAAAACATGCCAACACTAGTCTATGAAGGTATTTGATCTCCGGATTGGCTTCCTCAGTGCAATGGTCATGATATTCTTTTGATGTCACTGAAGACCTGATAAGCCTGAGGGCCAGATCATTGGCAGCCTGAAAATTGGTCGGTTTTGTTTTAAGCAACTCATGCAACTCGACAAGAGAGGAATAAAAACCACTCTCTTTTGCACCTGTGATCTTCCGGAATATCCCTTCAGCGTCCTTTGAAGCATTGGCAAGAGCAGCAAAAACTTGCTCTCTTTGGGTTTGCTTAGCGTCCTGTATGAGAGCATATCCTCTACGCGGCATCTCTGACGAAGCAAAGGTTTTTTGAAAAGCCTTCTGAACTATAGACCAAAAAGTTTGACGCCCTGCCTGTATGGTATCTAAGGGATGATGTATCCATTCTGAAAGTGTGGAACCAACTGGAGAGCTCATGCTGACATTCGTATACATTTTTTTTGCCCCCTATAACAAAACTTATATTTTAACGCTCTGTCTAAATTTCAGTTGAAAAAGTGACATAACCTTATGCACTTTTTGCGTACAAACAAAAAACTGATCACAATTTTTTTACCAGTAGAGTAGGGAAGGCAGAGCCTTCCCTACTCTACTGATCTCTGTGGTAAAAAAAATTACAACCCCTTACTTAACGGACATGTAAGAGCACATCTGCCTTTATCTGCATGTGTGAATTTTATAAAACCCTGAAATCGTATCACCCCTTTTGAAGCTGGCCGCACGCAGCATTTATGGATGTGCCTTTAGGCCCTCTACGAAGCGTACGAAACCCATTTTCTCGCAACCGTTGTGTAAATGCTGCAATAACATGCTCCCCAGGGGGTTCAAAGGGCGCTTGTGCAAAACGATTGAATGGGATGATATTTATCTTCACAGGCAGGCCTTCAAGAAAGAAGCTAAGGGCATCTGCTTGTTCAAGACCATCATTGATGTCCTTTAATAAAACATAGGAAATAAGCACTTCCTTTTTCGCGGCTTCGCAGTATGCGTTTAAAGCCTGTTTCAGCTTTATCAAGGGCTCGTTCTTTCTTAATGGCATCAAGAGCGCCCTGATCTCATCACTTGCAGCATTCAGCGATACTGCAAGGTTTGGCGCAGGGCCCGTTCTTTTCGCCAAGCTCAAGATTCCTGGAATATCTCCACTCGTAGAAATTGTGATATGTTTCATGCCTATATTAAACCCAAAAGGGTCTGAAAACACATTCACAGCCTGTAAAGCTGCTTGCGCATTGTCAAAAAACTCTCCCATGCCCATAAACACGATATTTTTCACATCTTTTTTCAACATATGCCGCGCCACATATAGCTGCTGCACAATCTCAGCACAAGAAAGATTTCGAACTAATCCTTGCCGCCCTGTGCAACAAAACCGGCATCCCATCCGGCACCCTATCTGCGATGAAACACATAAAGTGAGCCCATGCTGCATCCTCATGAGCACAGATTCAATCAGATGCTGGTCTCCAGTCTTGAGAGCAAATCGAAGAGTCCCATCATCCTCCCCGACAACTATATACGGCAAAACTTGCACATTCATGCAAGCAACCATTTCCTGAAATAGATGTGGGGCATTTTTGAAGGAGGGAAGATCCTTTGGAATTACCCCTTTGCGAATAAAGCTTGAATAAAGAGCTTGTGTTTGCTGAAGCCCTCGGCCACACTGCGAAAAAAGAAGCTCAGCAAATTCCTTCGAGGTATAGGAAAATGGAGAAATGTTCATCGCACCGAAGAGGGCTCGAACCTCCAACCACCTGGTTCGAAGCCAGGTACTCTATCCTATTGAGCTATCGGTGCATTAAGGGATCGTACAGGAATAACTTTTACAGTTCTAGAGGGAAAAATCGATTCATCTCACTTACGATTTTTCCTCACAGGTATCTATTGATACGAGCTTCGGAAAAATCGTCAAGATCTGAACCGTTTTTCTCCTCTAGAACTGTAAAAGTTATTCCTGTACGATCCCTAAGAAGAGAATATGTTATCATCATTCGATTGTTTTTAGAAATCAGGGATTTTAGATGACTACCCTACATGCCATTGTTTTACGGTCCTCGCTTGCTCGGGGAGGGATGGTGATAGCGCCCTCCTTCACAGATACGCATGGACGGATTTCCATTGCTCTTTATACGCATGGATCAACGACCCTTACTCCTTTTTCCCTTATTGAAGCAGAGCTCTCTCGCATTGATGGGGACTTTGCTCTAGCCAAACGCGTGTCCGTTCTGGACACCTACGCTCAAGCCAGAATGGCCCCAGATGGGGCAAAGGCGCTTCTTTTTTTGCGGGCGGTTCTTGAGCACTGTCTTCCTCAGGCAGCTCCTGCAAAAGCTGCATGGGAGGTCGCAACTTCGCTTCTCACCTGCCTCCCCTCTTTCAAGGACTGGAAAACAGCGCCCTTTTTATTGGCCGCACTCTTTTTTGAGCAGGAGGGTGTTTCAAAAGAAACACTTCATTCTTCAAAAATTTCTGACAAAGCAAAGGAAATTGCTCAACATGCTTTTTCTGCCGAAAAAGCAGACTGGGTAAACCTTATAATCCCGGAAGACCTGTTCCAGGCAACTCTTGAACTTGTTGGGATAGACATAACAAAGATTGCGAAAGGGGGGACTTGAACCCCCACGAGGAAACCTCACTACCACCTCAAAGTAGCGCGTATACCAATTCCGCCACTTTCGCAAAGAAAGGAAAGTGAATAATACCCACTCATAAGGTTTGTGAGCAATGGAAAAGATAACTGGAAAAAAATGCTATATACTGATATCTTTTGTTAAAAAGGGAGTCTTTTAGACAATAACGATTTTTTATGGAATTAGAAACAGAAAAAACACAACGTTGCATTTCATATGCAACAGCAGTTACGTATCCAATCAAAGACCTTGCTCGTGCTTTCAGAGAAAACCACACTGTCACGATGATTCGGGATGTGGCTTATGTCAGCTTTAAGGGAGACAAGGAAGAGCTGGAGAGAGGAGCGTTCCTTTTTCCCTACGGTGTAGCTGTTATGTGGGGGTTAACTGCAGAGGAAGAGGTTGCGGCTCTTGCCACCATTCGCTCTCTGGAAGAAGGAGCATATGAGACCCGAGAGAAAGAGATATTAGGCTATTCATATGGAAAAACAGCTTCTGTTGCTGATGATGTAATCTCTCTCCCTTCCACTGATCTTACAATAAAACTTGCCTTTTCACATGGCCTTGCTCAATCTATAAAGCTTTGTGTATTTGAGGGCATTGTCAAAAAAACGATCGATACAACACGCACCCTTCCCGAACAGCTTGCTCGATTTGGCAAAATCCCTCTTTCTCGCAAGGAAATTCGCAAAAAAATGGGAGAGCTCTTTATTGAGAGAAGCTCTATCAATCTTCACTTTGACGTGCTGGACGTTCCTGAATATTTTTGGGAAAACTCCGACCTTGAACCCATCTACATGCTGATTGCAAGTCATCTTGAGCTTGAAACCCGCGTCGAGATTTTGAATCAGCGTCTAGACGTGATCCACGACCTCTTTGAAATGCTCGGCAATGAGCTCAACCACCAGCATTCAAGCCGCTTAGAGTGGACAATCATCCTGCTCATCGTTTTTGAAGTCATCATCTCTCTTATGCATGAATTTGTATGAACCGAATCTTTACCTTCCTGATTCGCGGGTACCAACTCACCATCTCCCCGCTCATTGGCCCCTGCTGCCGGTTTTACCCTTCCTGCTCAAACTATGCTCTCGAGGCTCTTTCCAAATACTCCTTTTTTAAAGCATGCGCCCTTATCATCCGGCGCATCCTTCGCTGCTC
>PMZB01000312.1 GCA_003170575.1 Chlamydiia bacterium
AATTTATCGTTTTTGAGAGCTAATCGTCAACAGATCAATGGCCTCAGCCAGAAATGAATCCTTTAAACTTGTTTTTTGCTACTTTCATAACTTCTCGATTTTGGAAAGAAGAATCACTTCCGGAAACAGAGTAGGAGGAAGAGGAAGTTTGTCATGCAATGTGAGAAAGCATGATTTTTCTGATGAGATCGAGCATGCGGCAGGTAAATCATGATACTCCTCCCCCAGACGCACAAGAGCGTGCCAAGAACCTAATTGAGGAAGGCATAAATCCTTTGCATCAAGTGTCAGGCTTGTTTTTGTTGAAGTAAGTGGCGGTAATTGAAAACCGCCGTCACTTTCTTCTTGGAGAAATGGAGCGGAATCGAAAACGTGCGCCTTGCCCATAAGGCTGTAGGTGCGCCCAAGTAAAAAAGAGGCTTTGCTCAAATTCCCCTGGCTTATATTTCTACGAACGTTTGTGGAAGAGAACTCTTCACGGAAATATTGTTCCACAACTTCGACTCTTCCTTGGGTCAGTTGGCTAAGAAAAGCAGGGTCTCCCAATCGATCAGCGCCAAAGCGAAGATCCTCGCCGACTACCCATGTTGAAACAGGAAACATTGTTTCAACTAGATCCAGAAACTGCTTTGGATGAAGATTTTTTATCCCTTCTGAAAAAGCAAGCTCTACTAAAATATCTACCCCAAGCTGTTCCAAAAGAACATTTTTATGATAAGAAGTGATAATCAGATTGTTCTGGGCCTTAGGAAGCTCCCTGAAGGTAAGCACAACAAACAAGGCATTTTGCTTAAAAGCTACCTCTTTGGCTCTTTTGAGCAGATATTGATGACCCTGATGCACCCCGTCAAACATACCTAGGGTCAAAACACACTGCTCTTGGCAAACCGGGGTGGGCGCAAAACAAAAATACTTTCTCATACATTTCTCAAAAGCCGATTCTGCAGTTGTTCTATAGGTAAAGACAGGCATTGCTCCAAGGAAATCGAGTCTTGAATACAAAATGGGCCAGATCTTGTTCGTTTAAGGGCGCTAAGATGCGCAAAGCATCCTAGCCTTTCACCCAGATCTTGTGCAATGGAGCGAATGTATGTCCCTTTAGATCCTTTGATACGAAGAGAAAGATACGGGTAAGAGTAATTAAGAAGCGTGGTCTCTATCTTCACTTCAACCGGTTTTCGCTCTATTTCTATCCCCTTCCTGGCAAGCTTGTAAAGGCGCTTTCCATCAATCTTTTTTGCTGAAAACATGGGAGGCACCTGGGCATATATGCCTTGGAAAGAAAGAAGCGCAGTATTTATTTCTTGTAATGCGGGCTTAAAATGAGATTCCTGGATTATTTTTCCATCACAGTCATAGGTGTCAGTTGCTTTGCCCAAATAGAGAGTAGCCTCATATTCTTTGTCATGATCAAGAAAGAGCCCTGCTTTTTTGGTCCAGGACTTACCCAAAAGCATCACAAGAAGGCCTGTGGCAAATGGATCTAACGTTCCTGTATGGCCAATTTTTTGAAGAGTTGTTTTTTCCCGAAGTGCAGCAACAACGAAAAATGAGGTTTTAGATGGGGGCTTATCTATAAGGAGGATTCCTTCATTCTGAAACATCTTCAGCCGTGGGAGGTGCAACTTTTGATAAGAGTTCACAAATTTTGAGCTGCTTCTCTAACCCCTCATCTATAAAGAATTTGATCTTAGGGAAAATGCGCATACTCACCTTTCGCGAAGCAGTCTGAGCAATAATACCTGCTTTTCTATTCAGAGCATCACAGGTTGCTTCTTTCTCAGATGAATCGCCTACCACACTGATAAAAACCTTTGCGTAGCTAAGATCCGCTGTTATCTCAACAGAAGTAATGGTGAACAAATCACTCTTACCAGGTATATGGTGCAAATCTTTAATAAGCACCTCAGAAAGGACTTCCTTCAATAAGGAGTTTAATCGAGAAACACGTCTGGACATTATAACTCTTGCTCTAAATAAATTATTTCATACGCTTCGAGGGTATCTCCAACCTCGACTGTGCTAAACCCTTGGAGAAGAATGCCGCACTCAGTTCCTTTAGATGCTTCTTTAACATCATCTTTAAACCGTTTCAAAGAAGCGATAGGTCCTGACCATAGAACATTACCTGCTCTTATGACGCGTATCATGCAATTTCTTGTCACTATTCCATCGATCACCTGACATCCAGCAATGATGCCGAGTTGCGATGATTTGAAAAGAGCACGCACTTCGGCTTTGCCCTTTTCTTTCTCTTCAGGAATTTTGTCGAGTTGAGCTTTCATAAGCGCTTTCACGTCGTCCTGAGCATGATAAATGATGTCATGCAGGCGCACGCTTACACCAAGTTCTTTCACCATAGGTTCAGCATGTGCTTCGATGCTTGTGTGGAACCCTATGACCGTGGCTTTTGATGCTGCAGCTAGCTGAAGGTCTGATTCAGAAATCTCGCCAACACCTAGGGAAATGATATTCAATTCGATCTTTTGCGATTCAATCCTAAGAAGAGCATTTTTCACAGCTTCAAGAGACCCTTGAACGTCAGCTCGAATTATGATTGGCATCACTTTCATCGCAACTTCTGCCTTAGCCTTCTCCATCATATTTTCGAATGAAACTTTTCGCTTCGCCTGGAAGGCAAGTTGCCTTTGGCCTTCACGACGCGCTTCTGCAATGTCTTTTGCTTCTTTTTCGGTTTTGACCACAATGAACTCTTCCCCAGCAGCAGGAACCCCAGAGATTCCCGTAATCCTTGCAGGCGTTGAGGGAGGGGCCTCAAGCAACTCTTTATTGTTTTCATCCCGCATCGACTTAATTCGCGCCCATGTTACGCCAAAAACGACACAATCTCCCAAATGAAGCGTTCCATTTTGAACAAGCACTGTTGCAACAGGGCCTTGGCCTTTACTCATCTCGGACTCAATCACAGTGCCGCGCGCTCTGGCCTTTGGATTTGCCCTAAGCTCTAAAACCTCAGACTGAAGCGCAAGCATCTCTAGAAGCTCGGGAACTCCTTGACGGGTCAACGCTGAACAGGCCACAGTGACCGTGCTTCCTCCCCAGGTTTCAGGAAGAAGTTCATGATCTGCCAGCTGTCTGAACACAAGATCTTGATCAAAGTTAGGCTTATCACATTTATTCACCGCCACAACGATCGTAGCATGCGCATCTTTTGCTTGTTTGATCGCCTCAATTGTTTGCTCTTGAATGCCTTCATCCCCTGCGATCACAAGCACCACTATGTCTGTCACTTCAGCCCCGCGTACACGCATGGCAGAGAAAGCCTCGTGGCCCGGGGTGTCAATGATAGTAAGCGGACCCTGATCGGTCAGGCACATGAATGCGCCAATATGCTGTGTAATAGCTCCTACTTCAGATGCAGCTCTATTAGATTTGCGAATAGCATCAATTAAGCTTGTTTTTCCGTGGTCAACGTGCCCCATAAAGGTAACAACTGGGGGCCTCATTGTTAAATCTTCTTTACTTTCTTCTTTGATCTCTTCGCCTATCGTTTTACCTGTGATTCGAATTCTCTCTTCCTCACTGGTGTCAATCGCTACTTCACAACCAAGCTCTTGTCCAAGAAGCTGCACAACCAGCTCAGTATCCAGAAGATCATTAAGTGTGACAACAACTCCTTGCATAAATAGCTTGGAGATAAGCTCTGAAGCCTTGAGTTTCATCTCTGCAGCAAGATCTTTTACTGAGATAGGGAGACGAACAGAGATCTTTGTAGGCCGTACGATTTCAATTATCTGAACTTGGGATTGTTTTTTGAGTTTTCTCCTTCTCCAACCTCTCTCTTCATCTTCCTCAATATCAATGCCGTGCCGGCGTCGCGTATCAAAGGTAGATCCTTCCCCTTTTTTGAACAGCTTGGGCCTACCCTCATCAGGTTTTGGCTTGCCCTTGCGGAATCCTTCTGCTTCACCTCTCTTAGTTGGACGCTCTTCGCTCTCACCTCTTGGGGGCTGTTTTTCCGTTTTTTGAACAGCAGGTTTTGTGGGTTCCGCCTCTTTCTTGCGTAAAGGCGCATAAGGAGCTTTTTCAGGGCGGGGAGCCGCGACTGGCGGTTCTTTACGTACAGGCTTTTTGGGCGGAAGTTCTTTGCCAAGAACTGGCCCAAGCTTTTCTGCAGTGGTGCGTAGTGATGAGACAACAACGCGTGGAGCAGCTTCCTTCTGCGCTTCTAGCTTTCTTCGCACTGCTGGAGATACAATGGGCTTTTCTACTGGCTTGAGCGGTAGTTTAGGCTTAGCAACGACTTCTTCAGCTTTTTTTTCTTCAATCTTAGGCTCTACAGGTACTGCCACTACCTCAGGCGCACGTACCTCTACTGGAGCAGGTACTTCTACTGGAGCAGGCGCTTGTTCTACAACAGCTTGCAATGCTGGAACCTCTTTGATCTCTTCAACAACAGGTGGAGGCACTGGTTGTTCAGCAACTTCGACAGGAGGCGACGCAACAACAATCTCTTCAGAAGGCGGGGGCAGAACTTCCTCTGCCTCGCCTTTCTTTCTCGAAAGTTTCGCTTTTAAACCCTTTAGGTTTATCGCTTCTGCTAGTTGGGTATTTTTTACGTGTAACTTTAAATTCTTTGCCAAGGCCAGACCCTGCCCTCTTTTAATCCGTTGTTTCTGATGGAGATTCCTCTTGGGGAGGGAGCTCTTCAGCTGGAGACTGCTCTTCCTCTGAAGATTCCTCTTGGAGAAGTGATTCCTCAGAAGGATGTTGTTCTTCTTCTCTATGCTTTCGTATGCGCTCGAGAACTTTATCTGCCATCTCTACACTGATGCCAGGAATTTTCGCAATCTCTTCAGGGGTAGCCATCAAGAGCGATCTGGGTGTTGCATATCCACCAGCAGCAAGCTCCTCAATGATCATCGTGGATATCCCTTCGATCGTGGATAATGGTTGGTCAAGAGCTGTGTCTTCAGATGTCGCAAGCGAGGCGCGTTCGATAGCTTTGAGCTTTACATAATCACCCATCTTCTGCACGGTGAGCTGCACGCCCAGAAGCCGCCCAAGAAGCCGCACGTTCATTCCTTTCTTGCCTATGGTCGTTGGAAAATCTTCATCCTCAACCACGAGAAACACCGAATCGCCTTCTTTTGAGACTTCTAACTTTCGTATCACAACCGGTTGCAGTGCAACTGTCAGCTGTTCTTCCAATCCGCTCGCCATAGGGATAATATCGATTTTTTCTCCGCCAAGCTCCCGTATGATATTTTTCACCCGAGAACCTTTTACGCCGATACAAGCCCCAACTGGATCTACCTTTGGATCTTGTGAGCGCACAATCATCTTGGTACGATACCCCGGCTCTCTTACTATCCGCTCAATGGCAACTGTTCCATCAGCTACTTCTGTTACTTCTTGTGCAAGAAGCTGCTCCACAAACTCATTACAGGTTCTTGAGAGAACAACTTCCGCCCCGCCGATATCAGTATCACGAACTTCTGAGAGAAGTGCCAAAACCTTGTTTCCTACATTGAAATTTTCTTGAGGCAGATAGTTTTTCCTCGGCAGCAACCCTTCAACCTTGCCTAGATCAACAATGATGCACCCGCCACGTCCCACTCTTTTCACGGTTCCTGAGACAATAGTATTAACTCGGTGGCGATAAGCGTCTTGCACAACAGAGCGCTCAGCGCCTTTCAGCTTTTGAAAAATGATGTGCCGCGCCTTTTGTGCAGCTACCCTTCCAAAATCCTTTGGAGTCGTTTGCACATTAATAACATCGCCAAGAGAACATTCTGGAGCAACTTGTTGCGCATCTTTGTAGGAGATCTGAAGAACTGGGTTTGTTACTTTCTCCACAACGATTTTGTCGCAAAAAACCTCAATCTCTCCTGTTCTTGCGTCGATTTGCACAGAAACATTCTCAGCTCCATGCACAGATTTTTTCGCAGCTTGCTCAAGAGATTCTTTAATCGCTTCAGCAACCACTTCTCGCTTAATCCCTTTCTCTCTTTCAAGATACTCGAAGATAGCAATCAAATCCTTGTTCATCTTTTACTCTTTAACCTCTTCAACAGTACTTCGGCCATGAACGACTATGTCATCACGGTTTTGTTGCTCTTTTTGCTTAAGCGAAAGGGCTATTTTTTTCTGTTCTGGATCAATCTTCAGCACTTTTGCTGTAACTGTATCCCCCAAGGAAATAAGCTCCTCAATCTTGCCAAAAGGCTGATCTGACAGTTCAGAAATATGAATCAATCCCTCAATCCCGCTATCCAGCTGTACAAATGCCCCAAAAGCTGTGATCTTACTTACTTTGCCTGTAACAAGAGTCCCTTCTGGCATAAGCCGTTCAATACTCTCCCAGGGATTCTCATTCAACTGCTTGACGCCCAAGGTAATCTTCTTATTATCTTTATCCACGGTGAGAATAAGCGCTGTTACATGATCCCCCTTCTTTAGCACTTCAGAAGGATGGGACACTTTTTTTATCCATGAAAGATCCGAGATATGGATTAACCCTTCAACACCTGGCTCCAGCTCAACAAAAGCGCCATAGTTTGTTAAACTCTTTACTTCAGCAGTTACTTTTGTCCCTATTTGATATTTCTTCTCGATATCTTCCCAGGGATTGTGTTCAAGTTGTTTCAAGCCCAAGGAGATCTTGCCTTCACCGCGCTGCACAGAAAGAACGATTGCTTCTAGTTCTTGGCCTTTAGCTACAACCTCAGATGGATCTGTGACATTTTTCACCCATGACATTTCCGATAGATGAATAAGCCCTTCGATGCCTGGCTCTATTTCCAAAAATGCACCATAAGGAAGAAGGTTGGTGACACGGCCATGTACATGTGTTCCAGGAGGATATTTTTTCTCAATTTCATCCCAAGGATTTTGTCCAAGCTGTTTTAGGCCAAGAGCAACTCTTCCTTTTTCCTTATCCACGCTCAGGATCATGACTTCGAGCTTCTGCCCCAACTGTACCATCTCAGATGGATGTCTGATTCGCTTCCAGGTCATGTCTGTTATGTGAAGCAACCCATCAATGCCATTTAAGTCAAGGAACACGCCGAAATCTGTGATATTTTTCACTACTCCAATTCTGACATCGCTTTCCTTAATGTTCTCAAGCAGTTCGGCTTTTTTCGTAATTCTCTCTGCTTCAAGAAGTTCTCTTCTTGAGACAACGATGTTCTTTCTTTCGGTATTGATCTTGATAATCTTGAACTCATACACCTTGTCAAGGTACTCATCAAGATTTCTGAGTCTCTTATTATCGACTTGTGAGCCAGGCAGGAAGGCTTCCACACCAATATCTACCATCAGGCCGCCTTTGACTTTTCTGACAACCTTTCCTCGTACAATACTTCCCTCTTTGCAGTGCTGCAGAATATATTCCCATTGGCGTTGTTTCTCTGCTTTATCTCGGGAAAGAACAATTTGCCCTTTGTCGTCTTCAGGTTGATCCAGATATACTTCCACTTCAGCATCAAGCACCAGCTGGCTTGGATCTGAGAACTCGGCAATAGACACAATTCCTTCAGATTTAAGCCCCACATCAACAACTACATGGTCTTTTGTAATCTCGACAATCCTGCCAGTAAGGATTTTCCCAGGATTAAATAAAAGATTACTTCCTTCCGGAGAGGCGCTCGATGCCTCGATCATCTGTCGAAACATTTGTTCATCTTGTTCGTCGTAACCTATGTCATCAACGACTTTTGGTTCCTCCCAGGAATATTGATTTTTTTTTGTCATTTGATTGATTTCTCCAACGGTTTTAAAGTTTCCTGAAAAGGATACCAAATCTCGCACGAAACATGCAAGAACGATATCGAGAGAATTTTTCCGATCATTTCCTTGACAAGAATTTTCTTCTCATGCAACATTTTTTTCGTTCTAACTTATTAGAATTTAATTAAGGAGACAATATGTCAGTTGATTCAGTAAACCCTGAGGCCGAATGGCTTCCAGAATTATTTAATGGTATAGACGATGCCGTTCGCTCGTTAAACGGACTTTTGTTAACCGAAGAATCACCTCCGAGAGTCGATGGGATAGACAGGAGAATATGTAATTTAGTGAAGTATGCCGCCGAGCATTTTAATCAAGCATCAACCTGGGGGCTGTTCGAGATAAGAAGCGAATGGCACATCGTGCTCAAGGCTGCCTGGGATGCGAACTTTAACTACTTGAATGATAACAAAACTGAAAAAATGAGATGGGATGATATCAAAACTGAACAACTGAAAAAGGTTTCAGTAATCATTACTGGCCTGAACAAGTTGGAAACCGATTTAAAGGCGGAAAATCAGAAGAAGGTGGAGCAAACAGACCTTGCTCGGCTCGCTGAAAAAGTTGCTGCCCTTGAACAGCAAGTTAGCAAGGATAGCGAAGAAATAAAAAACCTTAGAGAAACAATCAGAGATCTTCAGGAAAGCCACAGATCACAGAAGCGAAGTTGGTTCTCTTAAACATAGATTTATAGAGGCTTTTACAAAACTCCAAAAGCCTCCTTAAATTGACAAAAATCTTGTTCACGTTTTAATATTTTTAGTTGTTGAAAAATAACCCCAGAGCAAAGTGCTGTCAAGAAACTTGCAAAAAAAGTTGCTGACCTTGAGGGAGAAGTGAAGAAACTAAACGAGACCGTCAAGGGCCTTAAAGACCAACTTGATAAGAGTCAAACAAAAGGGTGGCTCTCCAGGCTTTTCTCATAACCTTACCCTCAAAAGACCTTATATATCCAAACAAGTTGAAGAATTGGGAATTTGCCGATGCTGAGCATATTCTGCGAAGGGAAAAACCAATTCTTCAACTTGTTTGGGTATATCTTGGCGAGAATCTTCTGAACACGGTATGATCCTTTGGCAAATTTTTAGGCCATCCATATTGAAACAAAAGTATGGAAAAGAACCATAGAATAAATACTTTCTTCACAACACCATCATAGCCAAAGGAGATCACATGTTACCCTTACAGACCACGCAAAATCTTATACACCTCATAGATGAGGCAGTAACGAGTCTAGATCAAATTGAAATTAGTCCCATTGTGGTTGAAGATGCCGAAACAAAGAATTCAAAATTTGGAGAACCGCGTGAAAAGGTTCAGAAATTATACGAGTCAGTTGAAAAGGATTACCCTAAGGAGTCAGACCATGTGGGGAAAATCCTTTGTTGGGCAAAGCATATTAAAAACCACTATCAGAGTTCATTGTTTCTGACAGAGTGGGGAAAGAAAGAACAGCAACTGAAGGGAGATATAATTAAGTATAGGGATTATTTGAAATCTCTGAAGTTGAAAATCGACCCTACATACCGTGGAGAGAATCCTGGGAAAAGCCCTATTGACGAATCTTATCGATCTAATTCGACAGATGCTGCTGTTTCTTAACTGACGCAATAGGACGCTGAGCTTGTGGCAGTCTCGAAGATTGTGACTTTATAGAGTCCTGGTAGCTTTTTTTCCAGATGTTTAAAAATCCATTCTGCAATGAATTCTGCTGTTGGGGTTTCAGTTTCTAGTGTGGTGTTGAGCCAAGCATGGTCCAAATATTTTTCGATCATGGGTTTGACATGGGCGCTTATGCCTCCAAAATCCATCACCATCCCCTTCTTAGGCCCTGATGGCTCAAGCGCTTTTTTCCTAAGGGCAATTTTGAGCACATAGGAATGACCATGAGGGTTTTTGCATTTGCCGTCATGGTGGGTAAGGGTGTGGCCTGCTTCAAAGGAAAAAGTCTTTTCTATTTCAAACATAACTCACCTCATTGGTACACTACAGAAAAGTAAGGATTTTAGTATGCCAGAAGACTCTACTGTTGTCATGAAATTTGGAGGTGCGTCGCTTGCTTCTCCTGAACATTTTGATCATATTGCAGACCGAATTATCCAAAGAGCACAAAGTGCGAAAAAACTCGTCATCGTAGTGAGCGCTATGGGAAAAACTACAGATGAGCTTATTAAACTCGCTCGTTCTGTGAATCCCAATCCTCCTCAGCGCGAGTATGACATGTTGTTAACTGTGGGCGAGAGAATCAGCATGGCCCTTTTAGCCATGGCGCTTGCAAAAAAGGGATATTCAGCTCAGAGCCTCACAGGAAGCCAGTCAGGGATCATGACCTGCTCCAATCATACAGCAGCTCATATTGTGGAGGTGCGGCCCAAACGCATTCTCGCATCTTTGCAAAAGGGAAATATTGTAATTGTAGCGGGTTTTCAAGGTGTTTCCCTTGGAGGAGAAATCACAACACTTGGCCGCGGCGGCTCCGACTCAACTGCAGTGGCTTTAGGTATAGCTCTCGACGCATCACAAGTTGAATTTTACAAAGATGTCCCCGGGGTTTTTTCCAAAGACCCAAAAATCCACCCCGATGCAAAATTGCTTCCAGAGTTGTCTTATGATCTAGCCATTGATTTGACAGGCAAAGGAGCAAAAGTGCTGCACCAAAGGGCAGTTATTATGGCCAAACGCCATGGAATCCCGCTTTCAATTCAGCCCTTTGACGTGAGTCTGGGGGGTGGCACAACTATTTCAGAGGAGAGAGCAAGACCTGAAGTAAAGCTTTATGAACAAGGCTCTTTTTCTTCCTGCACTTCTTGTTCTTCTGGCTGAGGCACGGATTCGGCCACAAGGATCTTTGTGTCCTTGGCTAAAACCAATTCCTCGTTCTGTTTAGCTTTACCTTTTGAGGCAAGATATCCCTCTACACGCTTGATTGACTTTTCTTTCACTTCTTCAAAGTGTTTAACAAGCGCAGGATGCTCTTCCTTCAACCACTTCTGAAGAAGATACAGCCTCTTCAAGTCTTTGGCAAATTCTTTGCTTTTCCATTCGTGTTTCTTTAGTTTCCCGCCGTCAATATAAATTGCGCGGCCTTCGGCAGGCAAAAATCCAAGATTGTTTTTTCGGATAAGCGCGCCGTCTGTATCTTGAACATCATTATGCACACAATCAACAAGCAAGTCGAAGATCCAGCAAATACATTGCTTGGCTCCTTCAACATCGCCTTGTTTCATAAGCCGCGCAATGGTAGGTTTTATAAGAACAGCTTTTCTTTGCAAAAGAAACTGATATCTGTCCAGCGCTATGTGATGAATGCCTTCTAAGGGGTCCTTGATGGTAACAACTGGAAAAAGATCCTTTGTAGAATTTAAGTGAACCATAAGCAGGGCTGTTTCCCGGCGAGCAGCATCCCAAGAGGTTTTACAACTTCGAAGAAGATAGTCAAGCCTGCGAGAAAGAGCAAGGATGCGAGACTTTCTCCACTCTTCAAAATAGGGAAAGCTGGGCAGCGCAAGAACAAATTCTGGTAAGCGAAGCCTTTGATGACGGAAAAATTTAAGCACATATTTTCCATCCTGGCTTTCAAATGCATAACACTGAAAGCCATGCCCAAGATACTTGTAGGGCTGAGAAAGAGCAACCTTTGCCGAAGCCATGTCTTCATCAGAACACACAATATCCCATCTTGGATCATACGGAAGATCAGAGCGTATTTTATACGGACGAAATCCTTGTCCGCGGCTTTCCCAGCGTTGGCCTGCTTTAAAGAGGAGAACGGGAACCACAATGAGAATCGCAATATATTTAATATAACGCCACATAACTGTCCTACTTTGGATACTGTGCTATCGCCTCGCGCAACAACCGGTTGACAAGATCCGGCTGCGCTGAGCCTTGTGTTTTTTTCATCACTTGCCCCACAAGGAATGTAAATGCTCGATCCCGTCCACCCAAGACCTCTTTTACAGAAGCCTCATTTTCACGAACAACTTGGACCACAATCTCCTGGAGCTTCTCTGTATCAGCAAATGGACGGTATGCGGGGTTATCTTCCACAATAGTACGTGGAGAAACTTCAGGCGTCAGTAACATCTCATCAGCAACACTTTTAGCTGTTCTGCTTGTTACAACGCCCTCTTGAATCATCTTCACAAGCTCTGCAAGATTCTGTGGGGTCACGCCGCTTTGCCAAATGGAAAGCCCTTTTTCTTTCAGCCTGCCCCCAAACTCAACAAGAATCCAGTTAGCAATAGGTTTTGGCTGTGGATATATGCGAACTGCCTCCTCAAAATAGTCTGCAAGCTTTTTTTCGCTAGTTAAAAAATAACTATGCTGAGCAGAAAGTCCAAAATCGCGCACATAACGGCGCTCCTTTTCCAGAGGCAGCTCTGGCAGGTACTCCATCTCGCGTTCAACATCTTTTTCAGAAAGTACAAGGGGCAAAAGATCCGGATCAGGAAAATATCTATAATCTTCCGCATTTTCCTTTGTCCGCATAAGGACCGTTTCCGCCTTAGTGGTATCCCAGCGATATGTAGCTTGGCCAATAACTTGATCCGCAGGTTTTTCAGGAGCCGCCTCATACATGCCTATCTGCCGGTCAATTTCATGTTCGATCGCTTGCTGTAGGTAGTTAAAGGAGTTAAGGTTTTTAATCTCAATTCTATTTCTCAAGCCAGCCTCCCCCTGCTTTCGCACAGAGACATTCACGTCAAAGCGAATGGACCCTTCTTCCATGTTACAATCAGAAGCATCAATATAGTCGAGGATAGAGCGGATTGTCATTGCATAGGCAACAGCGTCTTTTGCTGAGTGCATGCAAGGCTCTGAGACTATCTCGATAAGCGGCACTCCAGCACGGTTAAAGTCTACGCCCGCAAATGAGGTAAAATGCTTGAGCATGCCTGCATCATCCTCAAGCTGAATTCTGTTAATGGAAAACTGCTTTTCTTCTCCATCAACAAGAGCTGTTACTATCCCGCCTTTCACAACAGGGAAATCAAATTGGGTGATTTGGTAATTTCTTGGGCAATCAGGGTAAAAGTAAGACTTTCTGTCAAACCGGCTCCACAGCTGCACTTGGCCTTTAACAGCCAAACCAAAACGAATTGCCTTACGCACAGCTTCTTTATTTACTACAGGAAGAGTACCAGGAAGCCCGACACTTACTTCACTTATGTTGATATTCGGTTCATCGCCAAACCGGTTTACATCGCCGGAAAAAAGCTTTGTTGCAGTATTTAGCTCGGCATGGATCTCAAGGCCAATCACTCCCTCCCAACCATCTTTCATGTTCCCTCCCTTGCGATCTTCGGTCTTGCTGTGTGATAGGACGTCAATTTTTGAAAAGCCTTGCCAACAGACATGAGTTCCGCGTCTTGACGCTGCCGCGCCATAAGCTGTACCCCCACAGGCCTTCCATCAGGAAGATTCCCTGCCGGCAGACTCATTGCAGGAACTCCAGCCAGGTTTGCACCAACTGTATAAATATCCTCCAGATACATCTGCAAAGGATCTTTTACTTGTCCAAAAGGAAAAGCGCCGCCTGTTGAAACAGGAAGCGCCACAAAATCGCATTTTGAAAATGCATCAGCAAACTTATTGATAATAATCTGCCGCACCTTTTGCGCCTTTTTAAAATAGGCCTCTTGATAGCCTGATGAGAGGACGAAAGTGCCAAGAAGAATGCGCCTTTTTGGCTCATCGCCAAATCCATCCTCCCGGGAAAAGTCATACACATCATCAAGCGTTGCGGCCCGCTCAGAGCGAAGACCATATCGAATGCCATCATAGCGGGAGAGATTTGTGGAAAACTCAGCCGTCCCAATGATGTAGTAGACTGCGATGGCATAATTTAAGATAGAAAGATCTACTTCAACAACTTTTCCGCCAAGGGTTTTTAAGTGGTCAATGAATCGATCAAAAATAGCCCGTGAATCCTCTTGCAAGCCTTCAAGAAACTGCCAGGGCACTCCAACCGTAAATCCATTTTTGTATCTTTCCTCAAATTTTACTGGAGTAAAGTTGGCTCCAGAAATACTTGTAGAGTCCTTTTCACAGTGCACGCCAATAACTTCCATCATCCGCTCAAGATCTTCGCAGGAATGGGCAAGAGGGCCAATCTGATCGAGCGAGGAGCCAAGAGCCACAAGTCCATTCCTAGATACCCGCCCATAGGTCCCCTTAAATGCGGAAATTCCGCAGAAGGATGCGGGAAGTCTTATAGACCCGCCTGTGTCAGAGCCTAATGTGATGGACACCATATCACTTGCAATAGCAACAGCCGCACCGCCCGACGATCCGCCAGGGACGAGGGAAAGATCCCACGGGTTTTTGGTTTGTTTGAATGCGGAATACTCGCAGGATGAGCCCATGGCAAATTCATCCATGTTCAGTTTCCCGAAAATAAGCCCATCTTCTTCCTTAATGCGCCGTATAACTGTTGCATCATAGGGAGAAATATAACCTTTAAGGATCTTTGAGGCACACGTGGTTTCATATCCAGTAACATTGATGTTATCTTTGACAGCAATAGGTACTCCTGCAAGAGCACCCAAAGGCTCTTTGCGCACCCTTTTTGCATCCAGCTCGCTTGCTTGATACAGAATATCTTTTTCAAATATTTCAAGAAATGCCCCTACCTGCTGATCAATTTTCTGGATGCGCATAAGAAAGTGTGTTGCAATCTCGACCGCAGAAATTTCGCCCTGAACAAATTTTTCATGTATTTCAATAGCAGAAAGGGTATGCATATGATCTCCTATTTTTGCGACATAATCGAAGGAACTCGAACCAGCCCTGCAATGGAGTCAGGAGCGCCACTAAGAAAGGTCTCTTTATCAAGCGGCTTTTGCGGAATATCATCCCGAAATGGTGTTGCAGCCAATCCTTCAGTCACGTAATTGCATGGTTCTATCCCCTCGGTATTGACTTCGCCAAGCTTATCTACATATGCAACGATCTCCGTAAAATCGCGCAAAAGCTTTTCTTCTTTTTCAGGGGTACATGCAATACGACAGAGTTTGGCAAGATGTCGTAAATTTTCTTTTGTGATTTGTGCCATCTATCTTCCAATGCCTATATAAAAAAACAATGAGTTAGGATACACGCCGAAAGGTTAAATCTCTAGAAACAATTTAGGGATCGTACAGGA
>PMZB01000082.1 GCA_003170575.1 Chlamydiia bacterium
TTATAAATAGTTTACAAAAACTAAAATCTATTATCAAGTGCTAAAATATTTTCTTATGGGTAGTATTCAGCAAACCGATTCTTGTGTTCGCAGAGATCTTTCACTAGATGAATTTACCAAAAATGAAGCGAAAGTTCATCAGTCGAAGATTGGTGGTATATTCTCTGACTTGACATAAGTTTTTCTCCTACATGTATCTCTTTTTGACAATAATTTCGCCGAAAGAAGGATTAGCACAGGAGCACCTTAGAGCGGTTGATAGCCCAGCAAAGAGGCTCTCTATTGTCCTCTTTACAATAAACACGGATTTTCATGGTCATAATTGACATTCCGGTCGAGAACTACGTTTCAGCATCTCAACAGTCTTGGCCAGAACGAATCGTTTAACTTATTATTCCCCCCCTAATGTTTAGTTTCTTACATTTTTTTTGAGGACCAGCTATACTCACTCAATAACAAAGTTCTAAAACGAGTAGAACCGCTATGTCTGAAAAACCTGCAAAAAAGGAAATCCCTCCTACATATAATGCTCAGGAGGTTGAACCAAAATGGCGTGGAGCTTGGGAAAAAAGCCAACTCTTTCATGCCGACCCAAAATCAAAAAAGCCTCCCTTTTGCGTGATGATGCCGCCTCCCAATGTCACAGGCGTCCTGCACATGGGGCATGCTCTTGACGAAACAGCGCAAGACATTTTGGTGAGATGGAAAAAAATGTCTGGTTTTGAAACTCTCTGGATGCCTGGGACAGATCATGCAGGCATCGCCACTCAGACAGTTGTCGAAAAACACCTGCTAAAAGCCACCGGCAAGCGACGTATAGATTTTCCAAGAGAAGAATTTTTGCAACATGTCTGGGAATGGGTTGAGAAAAGTCAGTCAACTATTCTCGGACAGGTACGCGCCATAGGATGTGCTTGTGACTGGCCGCGTCTGCGATTTAGCATGGACGAAGGATGTAATAGAGCAGTAAAGCGCCTGTTTAAAAAGCTTTTTGATCAAGGTCTTATCTATCGAGGGAACTATCTTGTCAACTGGGATCCAGTGACTGAAACAGCTCTTGCCGATGATGAGGTAGAATATGAAGAGAGAATGACCTCTCTGTGGACTATTCGCTACCCTATTCACGGGGAGGACACAGCGATTTTTGTCACCACAACGCGTCCTGAAACAATGCTTGCTGACACAGCTGTCGGAGTACATCCTCATGATGAGCGATATAAGAGCTTTATAGGAAAAATGGTTGAGCTTCCGCTCACAAATCGCCTCATCCCAATTATTGCTGATGAAATGATAGAAAGGGAATTTGGCACAGGGGCTCTTAAAATCACTCCAGGGCATGATCATGCAGATTATCAGCTTGCTCTTCGCCACAACCTTCCCATCATGAGTCTTTTTACAAAAAGCGGCACAATTAATGGAGAGGGAGGGCGTTTTTCAGGGTTAAGTGCAGATGAGGCAAGAAAACAGGTTGTAGATGCGCTAAAGCAAGGAAATTTCCTTGCCAAGGTTGAGCCCTACCACCATAGAGTTGGTGTCTCCTACCGGTCAAAAGCTATTATTGAGCCCATGCTGTCCCTCCAATGGTTTGTTCGAGCAACAGCGTTCAAAGATATTTTGCGAAGCTATGTAGAGAAAAAAATCATAAAAATCACCCCCCAAACCTGGGAGTCAACCTACTTTCAGTGGATCGATAACTTGCGCGATTGGTGTATTAGCAGGCAACTTTGGTGGGGCCATAGAATCCCTGTCTGGTACAAAAAAGATGATCCCAATACGTTCATCTGCTACGAGGGCGAGGGAGAGCCCGAAGAGGTTAAAAAGGATAAAGACGCATGGGTCCAAGATTCTGATGTTCTTGATACCTGGTTCTCCTCAGCTCTTTGGCCCTTTTCCACGCTCGGCTGGCCTGACACCACACCAGAGTTTGAAAAGTTTTATCCAAACTCCACACTCATAACTGGGCATGACATTCTCTTTTTCTGGGTTGCGCGCATGATCATGATGGGTCACTTTGCTACTGGCAAACCCCCTTTCCATGAGACATTTATTCATGGTCTTATTTATGGAAAATCCTACTGGAGGGAAACCTTTGGAGGCGGTGTTACCTATTGCACCCATGATGAGAAGAAAGAGTTTGATCTTGGCAAAGTGCCTATTCCCCATGATGTAAAAAGCCGATGGGAAAAAATGTCCAAGTCAAAAGGCAATGTGATTGACCCCATGGAAATTATCAAGGACTATGGTGCAGATGCTATGCGAATGGCCCTTTCTGCAAGCACGACCGATGCTGCTCTTATCGAACTTGACCGGCGCCGCTTTGAAGAGTTTCGCCACTTTGTCAATAAGCTGTGGAATGGTTCTCGCTTTGTAATCATGAAGCTTACTGGCGAAGATCCCTCCTCCATACCACTTACAGAACAAGAACTTTATGCTGAAACCCTCCAAGATTTAAGCTTAGAGGACACTTGGATTTTATCCCGCCTTTCAAAAACTATTGCCATTCTCAATGAACACCTCTCCAAGTATGCTTTTGATAAAGCGACAACATGCCTCTACGAATTCTTCTGGAATGAGTTTTGTGCTTTTTACATCGAGATCTCCAAACCCTATTTTGCTGAAAAGACTCCTCAACGGACGAAAAAGCAAGCGCTTTGCATATATCTTTTGATTGACATCTTGAAATTGCTTCATCCCTTTGCTCCTTTTATCACGGAGGAGATTTTCTCTCTTCTAAGAGACCGTCTAGGCCATTTTGATCCTCAACGCGCCATCTCGCCTCGCCTTCAAGAAGCTTTAAGCTCCTTCTCCCACCCACTTCTCGCTTCCTGCGAATTTCCTAAAGTGTATCCAGAGGACCAGAATGAACCTGCAGAAAAGCTGTTCACACAAATCCAAGCAGTCATTTCCTCATTGCGCGCCATTCGCGGCGAGATGAAAATTCCGCCATCAATGCCAACTGATCTTTACATTATGGGAAAAGGGCCTCTCCAAGATATCCTGAAACAGGAAGAGCAAATTTTGCGCACCCTTATCAAACTAGGCAAAGTTACCTATCCAGAGACTCCGCCTAAAGTAGGCATAGCAAGCAGAGCTCCAGTAGAAACAATAGAACTCATCGTTCCTCTTCCTGAAGCAATGAAAGAAAGTGAAGCTGCCCGTGTCAAAAAGTCGATTGATCGAATCCAATCTGCTCTCACAAAACTGGAATCTCAACTTACCCAGGCTTCTTCCAATGAAAAGACCCCAGAAGCAGTTGTGCAAAAGATTAAAGGAACAATTGAACAGCAAAAGAAGGAACTTTCTGTTCTGCAAGAACAGGCCGTTCTTTTGAGCTAAGAGACTGGAAAAAATTTACAAAAAGCTTTTGTTTGTTGTAAAAGAGCAATGCGGACAAAAACTGCAGGAGGCACTAACGTGAAACGAATTCTTATATCTTTAGCAATGTTGGCACTTACAGGATGTATGGGCCCTAGTGTACAAGCGCGCTCCTTTTACACAAGTCGGCGTGACCTTGCTTCTTTTGTTATCGATACACCCGACCCTGAAAAATCCACCAAACGCCTCGGTCAAAAAATCTGGGTCACCTGGCAAACCCCCACGTATGATGAAGATACCCATCTTGATGTTACTGTTCGCTTTATAGATGGAAGAGAACGTCAAGAAGTTCACCCTATCACCTCGAAAATTGGGGAAATGTACATTCAGATCTCTCCTCGAGAAGTTGCGGCAACCGATGGACTTTTAAGCTACAAGATCCTTCTTATGCAGAAAGATCAGGTGCTCGCCACAACAAAGCACAAACTCTGGGTCGAAAAAATAGAGATTGCAGAACCCAAATAGGGAAAATATGTCGAAACTCTTTTCGACCTCTTTCCTAAGAGTTTTTGTCCTGGGGTTTTTATGTCTTATTTCCCCTCTTTTTGCTCACTCTCCTCGGCTTCTCATTGTGCTTGGGCCTAAGTGCGATTTTACGGCCAGGGACCTGCAGAAAAAAGTTGATCTCCATGTTGTTTCTGGCACAGAAGAAGAGATGAGAGACCAGATTAATCATCTTGATAGCATCTCCCCTGTTCACTTAACCCTGATACAGACGCAGATTGACAACCTTCCATGGTTTGCCCACAAAGTTGGATATGATTTCATAACACTCAATGAACCTCTCCAAAATGCGGTCTCAACGCTTTTATCCTACAAAACAACTGTGCCAGTCACTGATGCAGATCTTCCTCGGATAGACCCTAAGACAGTCGGAAAGCTTTATGCTTTAATGCAGAAGGTAGATATTTTTTTTTCTGCGCACCACGTACAGTACTGGGCAACATGCGGCACTCTTCTAGGAATTGCACGGCATAAAGGGATAATTCCTTGGGACGATGATATTGATATTGCTATCTTTAACAATGACGTTCCTATTCTTAAGTCGCTGGAATCAGACCTTAAAAAGATTGGACTTCTGCTGTACTATTGCGAAGAATGGGGTTTTTACAAAATCTTCCCTGAAAATGGGCGCCAGATCATAAATTCTAAAACCAATCAGCCATATCCCTGGAAGTTTCCATTCATCGATATTTTTCCTTTGGTTAACCAAGGGAATAAATTCGTATATGCTCGAGAAGCGCTTCGAAAAGCCTATCCAAATGACTATTTTCTATCGAGCGAGCTTATACTTACAAAGCTTTGTTTCGGCCCCCTGATGCTCCCCTGCCCAGTTCAGTATAAAGCCTACCTCTCTCGCACATACGGAAAAGATTGGAACGCAATAGCATATGTTACATATAACCATGAACAAGAAAAATCCATGAAGCGCGTAAAAGTCGATCTGGTAAATTGTGCTCTCGCTTCCTACATTCTTCCAGAAGAAGGCTAGATACACGCTTTCCACACATCCGTGCGTTGAGTTTCCCTCCTCCCCTCCAGAATACAGCCGCAAAGAAAAAACGCCACAATAATGAAGTGTGCCATAAATGCAGGTAAGTGTCCTGTAGATAGAGAAGTCAGCGAGGACTCTGGAGCTGATTGTACAAGAAACATGCCGCAGCGAAGCGGTATAGACCCAATAAAAACAAGCAGCTTTGGCAAGAGCGGAATAGGATACAAGATGACTGCAAGCAATATGCAGGGCATGGCTAAGGAATAAAGCAAGGGAATACACAAGTTATAAATAATCCCCAACAATGATATATCAGGCATAAATGCAAGCTGGTATGGGATAAGTACTGCCCATACTGGAATAATTAAAGAAAATGCAGGAAAAAGCCTGTGAAGAATAGTTGCGAGGGTCTGATCCGCAATAGAATAGCCCACAAATTCATCCTTATTTTTTGGCCGAAAAAGACACGAACACACCTCAAGAATATGTGTAGAGTAGAAAAGAATAGCTGCGGTTGCCAAGAAACTGAGCTGACATCCCAGTTCAGTGAGAGAAATGGGGTTTAAAAGAGTTGCTGCAATGAGTCCTACTCCAAGACAGTTAAGCCCAGAACTACTTTTTCCTAAAAAAATTCCAAGTAAAACTACCGTACCCGCCCACCAGGACCGCAAAACCGATGGAAGAGGTCCTACTGCAATCAAGTACATGGTGAGAAATAAAAATGCGAAACATGCGCGAAAACGAGGGTGAAGTCCCTGCAAAAAAAGGAGCGTCAGGGCAGCTACAATGCCAAAGTGAAACCCTGATATAGCCAGCACATGTTCCACTCCTGCTCGATGCATAAGGTGCTGCAAAAAAGGGTCCTTATAGAGTCCAAAAGTCAATGCACCAGCTACCACACGTTCATCTTGGTTAACAAAAAGGGAGGTAAAAATTTTCTCAAGCATTCTTCTTAAGCTCACCCTTAATTCCACAAAGGAAAAGCTTTTTCTTTGTTCAGCAACCGTTTTCCACTCAGGCCGAAAACGAGCTTGGCCTGATGGGTCTACCAATAAGTCACCATGAACGCGATATACTCTTCCTCCAAAAACAGGGCACGGCAAGGGTGCATGTGCATGCACACAAATCCCTTTTGCAAGCAGCACTCCCAGATCGCTTCTAAATTCATGAACATAGAAATCGATGCGCCAGGAAGTTTTATCATGGATGGTA
Organism: Chlamydiia bacterium; assembly: GCA_003170575.1. Taxonomy (GTDB): domain Bacteria; phylum Chlamydiota; class Chlamydiia; order Chlamydiales; family FEN-1388; genus FEN-1388. The sequence continues at coordinate 6,083 of PMZB01000082.1, forward strand.
ACAAGTTGGCGATCAACCACTTCTGCCAAAACACAGCCGGGCGTTGCTGCCATTTCCGGCCCAGGCATGGTTACGCGAAGCGAGGTCGAAATAAAGGATGCGAGTACAACAAGAACTGCTATACAAGCTCTTCTCAGGTGCAAGAATGGGAGTACACAAAGATAAAGAAGCAAGAGGGGAAGTCTACTTTCTGGTGGGGAAAAGAAAAGGAGCACTCCCCCTAGAAGACATATGCCTAAAAACAAAGCTGGGTGGCGCCTAAAGCACTCTTCGAGGTGCACCCAGCCCACTTTGCTAAGGTTTATCCGGGCCAAGAGATCCACCACCTATCCACAAGGGAGTACGCACATCTTCTTCCTCGGGAGGAAGAGGTGTTGCTTTGTACGTGCTCTCTTCTTCGGGTTTAAGGTGAGGTTCCTCTTCCTGTAAATGAGGCGGAACGACTGGTTCCACTTCTTCCTCTTTTCCAGGCACTCCCTCTTTCTCGTAAAAAGCTCCACGATACTGCTCGCTTTTCCGAAGACGGTCAAGATCATCGCGTATCAGTGTGGGAGGAGGAGGCAAAAATGTCTTTGTGACCCCCGAAGTCTCTTTGGAGGCAGGCGTCACCAGCTCTTGAGGTGCCTCTATCTTTTGAGCCGCCGGACGCTCCGTTGGTTTTGCTTCTTCCTGCAATCCACGACGACGCCGTGTACCACGCTTTCGATCTCTGCGTCGCTCAGGACGCTCTTCTTGAGCCGGCTCTTCCCCTAACTCTTCTTCAACAGGTTTTTCAGGAGCTATCTCTCCCTGTTCAGGTAGGGGCAGTTCCTTAGGAGTAATTGGCTTTTCTCTTTGAGGTGCACTTTTCTGTGCACTCTGTCTAAGAGTACCTTCGAACGATGCTGCCTTGAGAGGCATGCGCACTTCGCGTATCTCTAGGACTTCATAATCCGAGGCAGGCACGATAAATGATCGGGGTCTCTCTAGATGCCTGTAAAAACAAAGCGATCCAAAAGAAACAACCTCAAGTGCGTCGACAACAAACTCTTCTTGACCAGGAGTTTTACTGCTTCGAATAATGAGACGAAAGCCCTCCCTAGGAGTAATAATGGTTTCAACTATAGGTTCTCGTGTAAAATCCACGCTGTTACAATTCCTTTTAAGCGAGGCTCTTGCAATACTCCTGACGTCAGTTCCTTTGATGAGGTAGCTTTCTCCTTGCAAGTCATGTCGAAACACACCTGACCTTTCAGCTTCCGCTCATGCGGACTTTCTCATCTTGAGTTTTGCACAAACCTCTAGAAAATACTCATAAAATTTAGGTAGGACCCAACTCTTCCCCTAGTGACAAAGGAACGTCTCTAAAGACAGGTTTAGGCCTAACATAGGATCCATTATGACGGAAAAGGGAGTTCTCTCCAATCAAAGTTTGGTTTATTTTCCTAATTTTCCATCACGTTCGGCCATATAGAGGAGAAGGTCAGCAACCCGCATCGAGTACCCCATCTCGTTGTCGTACCAAGCAATAAGTTTGAAGAAGGTTGATGACAATCCTATCCCCGCACCCGCATCAAAGATGGCAGAATATGGACACCCTATGAAATCAGAGGAAACAACATCTTCATCCGTATACGCTAAAATTCCCTTCATAGACCCTTCAGAAGCCTGTTTCATGGCATCACATATGCGTGCATATTCTGTTGGTTTAGATGTTCTGACTGTTAAGTCAACCACCGAGACGTCTGGTACAGGTACTCTAAAGGCCATCCCTGTCAATTTGCCTTTTAGCTCTGGGATACAAAGGGCAACTGCCTTAGCGGCGCCGGTAGACGCAGGGATTATGTTCTGCAGAGCGCCTCTGCCTCCTCGTGGATCTTTTCTAGAGGGACCATCAACTGTTGGCTGACTTGCGGTCAAAGCGTGAACGGTTGTCATTAACCCCTCTTCAATCCCGAAATTATCCAGCATAACCTTGCAAACAGGTGCAAGGCAGTTGGTGGTGCATGAAGCGTTTGAAACAATGTGGTCAACCTCAGGCCTATACTTGGTATGATTGACACCCATCACAAAGGTTGGCACATCGCCTTTAGCAGGAGCTGTAATCATAACCTTTTTTGCTCCAGCAGTAAGATGTTTGCCAGCAGACTCCACAGAGGTAAACACACCTGTTGACTCAATCACATATTCCACTCCCAAATCTTTATAGGGCATAAGGGCTGGATCTTTTTGATTGAATACCTTGATACTTTTGCCACCTACTACGATCGAATCACTGGTATAGGTCACTTCTTTGGGATATCGTCCATGCGTTGAATCATGCTTGAACAAATAGGCTAAATTGTCTGCTGGAACAACGTCGTTTACGCAAACAACCTCAATGTCTTTTTTTTGCAAAAAACAACGCAAAACAATCCGTCCAATCCTGCCAAACCCGTTAATTGCAACTTTGAGCACCATAAAAAAATCCTCCGAAAAATATGTACCTTTTAGTATCAAGATCTAAATTCACGCATGCCTCACAAGGCATTTCAAGGGAAAATCTTAATACTTACCCCAACAATACTTGAATCTAATCTTTGTGGTAAAGAGAATGTGCATCAGGTCGGATTAGGCAAGGCTTTCAATGCGCCAACTTGGCTAGCACCAGACCGATGAGGCCATACATAAGAAACCGTAGCCCAGATGTTCAGCGCCAATAGAGCGCTGCATGCTACTATCCCGAATGGATAGACCATAGCGCAGGATGCCGCCAATCCGAATACAATAGCACCAATATTGGCTAACTTTGCCGCCGTCATTAAAGTTTTTTCTGTAGCATCCAAAATTCGACTAAACCTTTCCCAATGAAATCTCTTTGCGACAATTTGCATAACTTTGAAAAGTATTGGAGTGGCGAGAATGAGAGCTTCAGCGGCATACCATACTACATTTGCCCCAAATAAGGCGCAAGCATCTCGTCCAGACATACTATCCAGAATCTTTTCCCAGGCCAATTGTTCAGCCTTTGTACCGCCCCAAGGATAGGGAGGAATACCATGCCAAAGGATAGCATGGTAAACCTTTTCGTGTAGGTGACAAGCCCAAAAGTATGCAATAGGAACGAGCTGTGTTATTTTTGCAACCGTACTAAGAATCGGCTGCTTAACTTTAGCGTCAACTACATTTGCAATTGTTAAAGGGACCTCGGCCAGTTCTAAAACAGACACAAGGAATAAAGGTAATTCTCTGGCGGTCTCAGAACCCATACCAAAACACATAAACATAAAACCCCCTTATGAAACTGAAACTCTTTATTCATAGTATCGAAGACGAAGCAAGACAATAGACCACCTTTGAATAAATAGCATCAAGATCTCACTATAATCTCGCATACATACATTTCAAAAATAAAGCTTCTAGCTTAGAACAAAAATAAAGGGTTAAGTCGGGTTAGGCAAGCCCTTCAATGCACCAACTTGGCTAGCATTGGACCGATGAGGCCATACATAAGAAACCGTAGCCCAGATGTTCAGCGCCAATAGAGCACTGCATGCTGCTATCCCGAGTGGATAGACAGTTAAGCAAGCGGCCGCTAATCCCAATACGATAGCTCCAATATTTGCTACCTTCACTATCGTCATTAAAGTTTTTTCTGTATCATCCAAAATTCTACCAAACCTTTCCCAATGAAATCTTTTCGCTGCTATTTGCATAAGTTTGAATGCTATCGGAGTAGCTAAAATGAAAGCTCCAGCAGTATACGCTACAACATTCCCACAAAAGTCGGCATAGGGCGCCCTCTTCACAGCAGAATATCCCCACGCCAATTGATCAGCCTTAGTGCCATGCCAAGGATAGGCGGGAAGACCATGCCAACGGACAGCATCTTCAACCAGTTTATATAAGTAGATGGCCGAGAGGGAAGCAAAAGGGATAAGCTGTGTTATTTTAGCAACCGTACTAAGAATCGGCTGTTTAACCTTAGCGTCAACTACATTTGCAATTGTTAAAGGGATCTCGGCCAGTTCAAAAATAGGCAATAAAGCCCTAACAATTTCAGCCGCATCGATTTGAAAACCCATACAGTCCCTTATGAAACCAAAATTTATATTCTTAAAATCAAAGGAAAGTCAAGATCATACACCACCTTTGAATAAACAGCATCAAGATCGCACTATAATCTCGCATACATACATTTCAAAAATAAAGGGTTAAGTCGGGTTAGGCAAGGCCTTCAATGCACTAACTTGGCTAGCATTGGACCGATGAGGCCATATATAAGAAACTGTAGCCCAGACGTTTGCCGCCAATAGAGCGCTGCAAGCTACTATCCCGAGTGGATAGACAAGAGAGATAGCTGTCGCTAATCCCAATACAAGAACTCCAATATTTGCAATCTTTACGATCGTCATTAAAGTTTTTTCTGTAGCATTCAAAATTCTACCAAACCTTTCCCAATGAAATCTTTTCGCAGCGATTTGCAAGAGTTTGAATGTTATCGGAGCGGCTAGAATGAAAGCACCAGCGGTATACCATGCGACATTCGCCAAAAAATCGGCACTTTTAAGAGGTAGCTCAAGCCAAAAGATAGCATGGCGAACCTTTTCGTGTAGGTCCCAAGCCCAAAAGTATGCAATAGGAACGAGCTGTGTTATTTTTGCAACCGTACTAAGAATCGGCTTCTTAACTTTAGCATCAACTATATTTGCAATTGTAAAAGGGATTTCGACAGCTCCAAGAAACCCAAGTACCCCCCCAGCATCAATATTGATACTCAACATAAATCCCTCAATAAAATAAAAATAACATACTATTGAAAGCGGATAAAGTCAATATGATAAACCAAATTCAATGACTTACCGGCTAAAGCCGGTAGATTGGTAGCCGCATAAATGCGGATTAAGACTAAAGTCATCTAAATTTCGCATAAAATGCGACTTAAGTACTATCCTGAGCTGGCTGTTCATCCCAAATCTTGAAATTTGAGCACTCTTCTGTCTGCTCTTCTATATATGCCTTGACCTGTTCTTCAGTAGTCGCTCCAACCGTTGCGCAGAAATACCCTCTCCCCCACAAATGTTGTCCCCAATACTTCTTTCTCAAAGCAGGAAACTCTCTTTGTAGCAGAAAAGAGCTTCGACCTTTTAGAAGCTGGACCAATTTTGCCGGAGACAGATGTGCTGGAGCACTTAGCAACATGTGGATGTGATTCTGTCGAATATTCCCTTTCACAATGCTTATTTCTTTTTCCCCGCATATTTGCCTGATTATATCTCTCACCCTTAGCGCTATCTCTCCAGTCAGCACGCCGTAGCTATATTTGGATTTCCAAACAATATGATATTTCAGATCTAACACTGTATGAGCCCCTTTCCTATAACGGTCTCTATCTTGCATCACAACCTCCTTTTTAGTGGAGGATTGTATCAAATTTATATGATTCCGCCTAAAGGCGAAGGGTTATACCCGGCCCCATGGAAATCAAATTAAGGGAAACCGTATCGTCACAAAAAAATCTAGAGGTTTTCATTACAAAACTCTCTTCAATATTTAAAAGGTACGAGTTTAGCAACAAAAACCTACATGAGAAGTAAAAGCCATGTCCATGGCAGACTTAACTACTCTGGCAGATACTCGATCACACAGCTTTCGGCGCAGTCTCCGCGGCGGGCAAGAGGCAGGCGCGAAATTCTGGTGTACCCACCATTTCGTTTCTGGAAACGTGGACCAAGTACAGTGAAGAGCTTGTCGATAACAAGACGATCACCAGAGTAAGAGTTTTTATCACCATCCTTGACAGCTTTGCGTTCTTTTGGAGTTAAGGTATTTCTACGCACCATCATCTCCGCAATCGCAAGGCGGCGGTTAGCAAGTGAATCATCTTTCGCAAGAGTGACCATTTGATCGGCAAAACGACGTAGCTCTTTTGCTTTGGCAAAGGGTTAAGTCGGGTTAGGCAAGGCCTTCAATGTACCAACTTGGCTAGCACCAGAGCGATGAGGCCATACATAAGAAACCGTAGCCCAGATGTTCAGCGCCAAAAGAGCACTGCATGCTACTATTCCGAGCGGATAGACAGCAAGGCAGGCTCCCGTTAATCCCAATACAAGAGCTACAATATTTGCTATTTTTACCATGGTCATAAAAGTTTTTTCTGCGGCATTCAAAATTCTTCCAAGCCTTCCCCAATGAAATCTTTTTGCAGCTACTTGCATAACTTTGAAAAGTATCGGAGCGGCGAGAATGAGAGCGCCAGAGGTATACTTTACAACATCGACCAAGAATATGGCACAACCGGTTCTAGCATGCGAGATATCCCACTCTCTCTCTCCCCAAGGACCGGAAGGAAGGCCATAGTGCAGAATAATATGATGGACCAATCCACCTAAAGAAGGCCGCAGCAAAGACAGCGATAGGAATAAGCTGTGTTATTTTTGCTGCGGTTTTAAGAATCGGTTGCTTAACTGTAGCGTCAACTACATTTGCAATAGTAAGAGGTATTTCTGCCAGTTCAAAAGGTAGTAAACAAAATCTTATGAGATCTGCAGCAGGAATGTAATTTATGCCCACGAATCCCCCTCTCAGCTTAAAGATGGAATAAATATAGGTTACCGCAAAGTTATCTAATCCAAATTGCAAGTGACTTGCCGTCGACCGAAGGGAGGAGCCAAATCACTTGGAATTTCTCTACTCCGGCAGATACTCGATCACACAGCTTTCGGCGCAGTCTCCGCGGCGGGCTAGAGGCAGGCGTGAAATTCTGGTGTACCCACCATTTCGTTTCTGGAAACGTGGACCAAGTACAGTGAAGAGCTTGTCGATAACAAGACGATCACCAGAGTAAGAGTTTTTATCACCATCCTTGACAGCTTTGCGTTCTTTTGGAGTTAAGGTATTTCTACGCACCATCATCTCCGCAATCGC
>PMZB01000017.1 GCA_003170575.1 Chlamydiia bacterium
GTTCTTCATAATGATCATCGTCAAATGCTTTGTTCTTTATATACTGGGCTTTTTCACCGGTTATTGCCGCAACCTTAGCTGATACATAGAGATTGGGATAACGACCTTCTACAAGACCTTTTTTGCGAAATTGCTGTGCAATCGCTTTATCTATAACTTGTTTCTTTTGGATTCGATCAAGCACCAGAACGTCTGACAAGGACATGTCAGCATGTTCAAAGAGAAGGTTGCTGTAATTCTTGTCTAGAATCTTTCCGTGAATAGTCAAAGTTACCTTGCTGGGATCAGAGACATCATATTCGGGAAGTGGAAAATATCGCTTTCGCTGTGCAACAAACATGCGGTGAATTCCCATTCCCATTGTATCAATCATGTCTAGGTTGACCATAGCTTGTGCAAGTAAGGGGTTTCTATAGTACATAGGCGTGCGCTCTCCCAAAACATACTCTTCCACCGTACCGTCGAAGAATTCGCCTGCATTTTCAAGAGTTACCCGGTCAGTATGTTCGGTGACAACTATCCTTGCGTTTTTGTGATAGTCCTGGTGAGCGATGCAGTTATTCAATGCCTCAAGAACGATTTCAGGATCATACTTAGTGAGCTCTATAGGGATCAATTGATGTGATGTCTGAAAACGTAAGTTTACATTACGAATGCGCTTGAACACATCTTCCACGGTGAGCAGAAAGGGCGGGCCAAAATGCTCATAGGCTTCTTCTTCTGTATTTAAACGCCATGAAATTTGAGCGGGGTGAGGGTTGAGGTAATATGCGGCTTCGGGCTTGCCTAAAAGAAGAATGGCAGCTCGAGTAATCTTTTTTCCATGAATGAGTTTTGCTTTCTCTAAAAGATGTTCTTTGTCGTGGATATCAAACTCTTTCGAAAATTTTGCCTTCCGATGTTTTTTCACGAAGCGTTTTATGGCGGATTTGACGGCGAGCTCATCTAAATCAGCAAGTGTTGCGTCTGGACAAATTCTTGTCGACATCATTAACCAATAAGTAGTTTTTATAGATTTCCCAAAATGCTGTCCAAAATGTATTCATGGCGAAGATTTCAAGCTTTCTTGTCTTTCGGCAAGCCAACAACTTATTTTATTGCAATAGATTCGCAATAAGCTATTGCAAATGGCTTGGCGTTATGCTATAACCTCCTCCGATTCAATGGATAGGAGGTGTAAGCAACAGTCATGGAACATTATAAGAATCTCATCTCACTTCGTGAATATTGTCGGCAAAACACGTGGCCGCGTCTTCCGCAGTGGCATCACTGGATATATTCCAGAAAATCTGTCGCACAAAAATGCGTCAAGAGGATTGGTTGTCGATACATGATCGATCTTGAAGCCTTTCAAAACTTTATCAAGAGCGCAACGCTCGATAATGCTGATTAAACCACTGCAGGAGGTACTTATGGCTCAATCAGACTATGTCCTCCTCCTTGGGGGGAATTTTAAACCACTGCATTCAAGGTTTCGTGACCTTGGCGGGTACTATAACGGATTAGGCTATGCCTTTCCAAAAGAGAGAGAGGGAGTGCTTCGAAACATAATTGCAGATATGCCTGGGGCAACTCTTGTGAAAGTGCCCCTGGAAGGCGATACCTTCGAGAGTCTGCACGAGACTCACAAGATAGCCTTTCTGAGGGCGAAGCTACTTGGAGTGGAAATGGAACTGCGTTCATTTTCTACAGAGGCTTTGATTCCTCTAGATGAACTTACTCCAGAGCATATTAAATTTAGTTCTCTTCTCGAGTATCAAAAGTCAGATCTTCTTGGACTTTTAGATGAACGAGACAAGTTAAAACGAACAATTTCTTGGCATGAGGGGATGGAGAAAGCTCTTTCTTCACCATCTTCAAGAGGTGTAGATATTAAGTTTTTAAGTGAATACAAAAATGTTCGCTATCTTCTTGATAATGCTCCTGAAATGCCAAGTCTTGTCAATCGACTGGATGAGAATAAGAAATTGGTGTCTCTTATTCCCCGGGGAATATTAGGTATGATTGTCAGTGCTGGCGGTGTTGGAAAGACCCACATTCTGACTCAGTTAGGAGTAGTTGTTGCTATTGGTGGAAAATGGCTTGGTGAATTTGAAGTGGAGAAGCCTGGAAATGTATTCATGGGGCTTGGAGAAAATTCCGATGAGGATATTCATAGATTGCTCAGGAAAACTTCTAAAAGCCTCAATCTTTCTCAAGAAGAGTGCTTACAAGCTGAAAACAGGCTTTCAGTCATGTCGTTTTTAGGAATGTCTTCTAGCTTTATTCTCAAAAACAAGCCTACAGAACTTTTTCAAGGGCTTCTAGATAACCTTAAGAAAAAAGAGCCGGTTGATGGCTGGTCTCTCATAATCCTTGATCCCATATCGAGATTTTCTGGAGCTTCAGCTGAAACTGACAATGCTTCAGCTACTGAGCTCATTGCACTTCTAGAAAAACTTCCTTTGGAGTTGAAGGGGAGACCAACGCTTCTTTTTGGTCATCACATGAATAAAACAGGCATAAGTAATCCCTTCACTGATCAAGGGGCATCGAGAGGTTCTAGCGCACTCACCGATGGGGTACGGCTGCAAATCAATCTTGATCGAGGCGAGCGAAAAGAAGTTGATCCAGAAATTGTTACCATGAGAGTAGTAAAGTCAAATTTTACGGCCATTCCCGCTCCAATGATCTTGATTAAAGACTCTGTTGGGTGCTTGAGAAAGCGACCTGAAAAAAGAATACTGGTAAAAAGTACTTCTGGTTTATCTCATGACTGATATTTCACCTTCTTCTCAAGCGTTGCTCCCTCTGGAAAGAGCCTTGATACCTTGTTCTTTTTACAAGAATATTGATGTGCAGGAAGAATTCGGTGTGAGTCGCTTTCTTATAGATAGAATAGCATATCTTTCAAGGCTTCTTGAGAAAATGAGCCTGGAATATGTCCAGGACTGTATGTGGGTTTTATTTTCTGAGATCAAAGATTCGAGAAACCACTCCATTCGTCTAGAGCATAGATTTCAGGCAACAAGTTTTATAGAAGCTGAAAAATTGTACTCTAAAATATCTTCTCAGCTTGCTGGCATAGAACTTAAAATTTGGCTTGCATGCTGGAGAGTCGCGAATGATTTTCATCGGTCTTCTTTTACTTGCCGACTATCCAAACTCATGAACGTCACGTATCCAGAAACTCATTCTTCTTTTTCTACGGGAGATAAAATAACCTTCTTCCTTCACCTGAGAAACCTTGAGAACACAAAATTCCTCTTCACAACATGCTACAAGACCAAAAAAGGGAAAGAAATGAGTCAAACGATAGAGCTTCCGCTTCTTCGGCTCATTGCTCATGCCGGGCGTCCGGGGAGCATGGTTCCAGACCAGCTTACTATTTGTCTTATGAACTCAGATTTAGACGTAGGGAAAATGGCGTATGTGGGCGCGGCTTTCAAAAATAGAACACTCGAGCTGCATTCTGATGACACGCAGCTTGCTACTTGGATCCAAGCCCGAAAGAGCCAGCGCAAGAATGAGTCCGCCCTTCAAGTGGACCTTGAGTTCTTATTCACTCAAGGAGGACTTTCTCGGACAGCCCTTTCCAATAGAAGACATGCCAAAAAGCTTCTCAAAAACAAGCTGCAACGGCTTCAAGATAAGGGCGTTATCTGTTCCTTTCCAGAATGCCTAGACGAGATCGTGCTCCTGATTGTCAGGTGAGCCTCGCCCCGGGTCTTAAGTTACACATTCCCGGGTTTTCAGATACGCCTTTCCGGGATTTAAGTTACGCTTTCCCGGGTTTTAAGTTACGTTTTCCCCTGAGTGAGCAGGGACAATAAGATATTAAGTCAATAAGACATAATATTGGAGTTCCCATCGCCGCTTGGGGCGGCGATGAGTGTAGGGGTGGTACTCTGTGTGTTTTAGGGGATGTTACGAGACGCAACAGATTGGATTGTTATCAATTTTTAAGGTAAGCCTCGGCTTAGTCCTGAGTTCTGGATGCAAAGCAGAAATTTGATTCTTCGAAACATCGAGATGTATCAAGTTTGGCCATTGCGCGATTTCGTTCGGTAGCCCGGTTAATGTATTCTCAGACGCATCAAGTTCCCATAACTCTTGCAACTTTCCTAGTTCATCTGGCAATTCGGTTAATTGC
>PMZB01000010.1 GCA_003170575.1 Chlamydiia bacterium
TTCCCGTACGGCTTGTGAAAAATTGCCTGTCACTATTTCAATAACCTTCTGCAAAATGATATAACCTGAATTTGAATAATCATATTTTTCTCCAGGAGGAGACTTGCAGATCGGGCTAAGTTTTGTCTTTCCAAGTAGAATATCGTTAATGGAAGGGATTGATTGTTTTCGTGCTATTTCTCGAGCTCCACACAACAATTCTAGTTTTTCTCGTTTTGACTGTAATGCCGCATCGACACGTTCACTTTCTTCTGCTCGAATTGACGGATGAATTTTTTGCTCAAGACCATGGATTTCTTGCTCAACCTTGGTGATTTCCTCTTCAATCGCTCCTACATGGTAACAATAAAGTCCTCCTGACACGATACCTGCAGTGTGAGAAAGCAACTGGCCAATGGTAATTTTGTATCCGTGAGGATTAATTTGTCTCCACAAATCCTCTCCAAGCTCTTTGTCCTTCTTCAAGATTTCACCAACATCTGTGTTCAGTCCCTGCGGGAACCAGAGGGGATTTTTTTCTATGATCGACAACAAGGTCAATGAAGTAACAAGTTTACTAACAGAACCTGCCTGAGAGAGCGCGTGGGGTCGCTCTAGCTCTCCATACCCCCGCACCAAGTCCAATTTATTGTTATTAATTACTGCAATGCGAACTCCATGAATGCCCAACTGTTCCATTCGATCTTTCATGGAAGAAGGTTGTTGGTTAATCATGGGTATTCTGACGCCACCACATGGAATAAGCCCATTCTCCACGGCGGTCTTCCTCTCCTCTTGAGAAAGGATTCTCCGAGGCTGGATAGCTGAAGAGGGGTATGAAGGCATCAGCTGTCCAAGGGGAGAAGACACTGATTGTTCCTCTGGCCGAACGAGCTCCTTCCCTACCTGGGCAATATTTTTCTCAAGCGAAGTTTTTTCAGTCTCTGCCTCAATGTAATGTTTTTTTCCTTCGTCCTCAACGGTGCCAACTTCTTGTAAAATGTGATCCAGAGCCACATGTGTGGTTTTCTCTACTTCCCCCTCCTGCTGGGCAGGCGAAAGCTGCTTGATAGCATGCTCGCCCATCGAACCTATTTTTTTTTCTGCCTCAGAAGTTCGAGAAGTTAATGGCTCGCCAGTCCCTGATAAACCGACATCCCCATGAGATTCCAGCATTCTTCCTTCTCCTCTTTCTTTGAAAATATTTCCCACCATACGGCATCGGTCAATTCACTGCAATTGATCGACACCCATCCCGCCGATATTGTGCTTTGAAGGGGTGTGAGAAGCAAGTTGTGTATGGAAAAAAAATAGAATCCTGACAAAAGTTCTGACGTAACGCCCTGCGTCAGGTTGTCAGAGGACAGTCGATAAGCAAAACTTGTTGATTCTGAATGAGTAATGGAAAGAGTGGGGCCACTAGGGATTGAAAAGAAGGACCAACGGATTATGAGGGAGGGAGAAAACGCCTCCACCCACCACTATCCAGCCGTTATGGACACGATTATAGAGACACTTCCTTAAAAAATCTATTGGTTTGTACTGGATTTTGCTGGTCTAATGGGTATGCCGTTGCACCGCCAGTGCACCGCGGACTTCGGCCATTATGTTTCGGTTGCTATGAATGTTAAAAATCCGTATCGAAGCTCTTTTTTCACAAATCAGGGAAAAAACTTGCTTATTTTCATGCAAACTACTAAGGTTAGTAGTAGTAAGTAAGGAAATTAGCAAGCTCATGAAAGTAGATATTTTTTTCGCCCAACATACAGTCTTTACGTTCAATGATATCTTCGCCTTTCTCGCAAAAGATAAAGATCCTCAACCTAAAAACTCCACCATCTACAACTTGCTGACGTATCATCAAGCCCAAGGCCATATAGTTCGCATCCGGAAAGGGTTGTATACTTCAGTGCCTAAGGGGATACTTCCAAGTCAGTGCCCCATAGACCCCTTCCTAATTGCCAGCAAGATGGCAGACGATAGCATTCTAGGATACCGCACAGCCCTAGACTTGTTCGGAAAACTCCATACTGTTCGCAATGAATTCATCTACATTTCAAAAAAGCGAGAAACAAAATCCTTTATCTTTAGAGATGTGCAATACAAGGCCGTCTCTATCCCAACAGCCTTAAAAAAGGCCCATAACGAACAGTTTGGCGTGCAATCGGTAGACAGGTTGGGGCAAAAAATCAGAGTAACAAGCCTAGAACGCACCCTCGTAGATATATTGGATCGTCCTAATCTTTGCGGATCTTGGGAAGAAATTTGGCGATCTTTAGAAAATATTGAATACTTTGATATAGATCAGGTTTTGAAATATGCCCTTCTTTTGTCAAAGAGCACTACAATTGCAAAATTGGGGCTTTTCCTAGATACGCATCGCGATCGTCTGATGATACCCGATGCTTTTTTTGAACAACTTCTTATACGCCGTCCACATAAACCTTTTTACTTGACCCCCAACCAAAAAATCCCTCAAAAAATGCTCGCCAAATGGAACGTAATTGTTCCCTCAAGCCTGCTCAATCGTGAATGGGAAGAACCTCATGAAAATATCTAAAGAAGAGCTCATGCAAGGAGTGTCTGAAACAGGATTCAGACCTGAAATTTTAGAGAAAGTCTGGCGACTTATGTCTATCCTAGATGGCATCAACACTCATCCATTCTTGAAAAATCGATTGGTATTGAAAGGAGGTACGGCTCTCAACTTATTCTTCTTTGAACTCCCTCGCTTGTCAGTGGACATTGATCTGAATTATGTTGGAAAAACAGCGCGACAGGAGATGCTCCTGGAACGCCCGGAAACAGAGAGAGCCTTAGAGTCTGTGTTCAAAAGGGAAGAGCTGCATACACGACGCATCCCTGAAAAGCATGCGGGAGGCAAATGGCAACTTCGTTATGAAAGTGTTCTCGGCGGCAATGGCACTCTAGAGGTAGATCTCAATTTCATGTTTAGAATTCCCTTTTTTGAAATTGTCAAGAAAACATCACACATGATCGGATCTCGTCAAACCAAAGAAATAGCTCTTCTTGATATACATGAGCTTGGTGCAGGCAAACTTGCGGCATTATTTGGTCGAAACGCCTCCCGAGACCTCTTTGACGCTCATCAATTACTCACGAAATGCTCGCTCAACCCTGAACAATTTCGCACAGTGTGCATTGTATATGGGGCAATGGGTACAAAAGATTGGAGACAAGTTTCTATCAAGGATATACGACTTGATAAAAAAGATTTACAAAACCAACTCATCCCAGTTCTTAAGAAAAATGTACTTAGCACTACCAATTGGGCAGACTGGACAAGCCAATTGCTGGAAGAATGCACACGCGCTCTAGGGATGCTCTTTCCTCTGCACGAAAATGAGATAACTTTCCTGGGAAACCTATTTGAGCATGGAATACTGGATGCATCATTACTCGCACAAGACACCACAATGGTCGAAAAAATTGCCTCTCACCCACTCTTACAATGGAAAGCCCAATTAGTTTCTCAAAACATCAAGGACAATGCAGATAAGCTATGAGAGAAAACAAAGAAAGGTCTTACCTAAATGCATAACTGGTTCATTTCTGACACACATTTTTCCCATACCAATATCATTAGCTATACTGGAAGACCTTTTGCATCCTCTGACGAAATGAATGAAAGCCTTATTCACAATTGGAATGCTCTCGTTGAGCAAGATGATACGGTCTTTTTTCTGGGCGATTTCGGGTTAGGCTCTACCGAGTACCTCGCAACCCTTTGTTCAAGGCTACATGGCAACAAAATTTGCATTCGAGGCAATCATGATGGGTCGTCTATGAAAATGCGAAAAATCGGGTTCCTGTTTGTTCTCGAATCTGCCTTCATCAAGATTGGCTGCCATAAGGTGGAGCTTATTCACGTTCCGAGTACACCAACTCCTCCTCATTTTCAACTCCACGGGCACGTCCATGAAAAAAGGTCAAATAAACTCGTCGGCACCCAACTCAATCTTTCTGTCGAGGTTTGGGACTATAAGCCCGTCTCAGAAAAAACGATAGTTGCTCTGCTCGATCATGCTCATCAAGATGTTTGTACAGCAAAACATAGAACAAGCTGACCTGTTGAACTATCTGGAAATCCCAGATAGTTGCCTCTGGATTCAGTTCAAGGCGCACTTCTATGCGATTTTGTCCATCATCTGTTTAATACGAGCTGAAAATCAATATTTTTTGAACGAAACTGAAAACTGGAAATTTATGGTTGTATCTTAAGTCCCTTTCAACCAATCCATGAACCACTTTGTCCGCTGACAATTCTCACAGGGCACCTCCCTTTCATCAGGAAGGGAGCCTGAAAGAATCTTTAACGCCTTTGCAAGGAGACATGGAACTAAAGTTGGATCAAGGTCTACTGGAACAATCTTGGGCCAAAAGCGTAACTCTAAACCAGCTGCAGAACAGCCATTGTCAATCACCTCTTCCTTGCAAGAATAAAGGGGGAGCAGAATTTCGGTCGAAAAACCCATGTATTGCGTGCTTGGTAAAGGAATCAATAGACGAAAAGATTCCGGGAAAAATAGCATATGGGAATTGGCCTCGCATCTTGTTTTTGATCCAAAAGCATCGATAGCAACAGTTTGTGGTAGCCAGCTCACCTAAAACCTTCCCTGAGATCTGGACAAAAGCATCATGTGTATGAATTAGGTCCATAAAGGTCATTCCTCGGCAAAAGAAGTAGAATTTGCAGATACCTCTGCTGCCAGTGCTTCTGCCTGTTGGACGACAGTCTTAATGGCCTCGTACTGTAAATCCGGAGGAAATCCGTGCTTCTTAAGAATATGCTTTACCGTAATACGAATTTTTTTGTCAGCGAGCGCCTGAAAACC
>PMZB01000118.1 GCA_003170575.1 Chlamydiia bacterium
ATCCGAATTCTGAGCTGACCCCTCTTTAGGAGAATACGAGTGTTTCATGTCCACGTTTTTTATCATTTGCATATATTTTTTGACAACTATCAGTTACTCCCATGATCAACCTTATGAGAATCAATGTAAGAAGCACAGAGGATTTTACAAAGGAACCCATACTCAGAGACATGTATGAATTAACAAAATAACCAAAGACTGTAAAAGTTATTTCTGTACGATCCCTAACATCATGAAAATACTCCAATCTTCAGCCGCTTACATCAACACTCTTCAATAAAATTGATTGTGCATTCGGGTCGCTTATGTCGTCAGAAATTTCAGCCTCGATCAGCGCATTTTCAGCAATCGTCCCTTTAGCTGAAGTTTCAAAGTGCTCTTTAAAATGCTCTTCAGACATATTTGAGAGGGCGCCTAATTGTACAGTTACCTTGGTTACTTTAGTAGCATGGGCATCTTTCGCCACACCCAGTATTTTTTTCATGAGGTTTTTCATGAGACTCTGTTCATGCATGCTCGAATATCCTCTTCTTGTAAAATTGCGTCTGTGACAGCCTTCACGCTCTTCGCCGCAGAGGGCGTGAGCTTGTCCCCAATCTGGAAAGCAGTGCCGGAGATTGCATACAGAATAAGCTTTTTGGGCAGTTGTTCCAAAGCCTTAGCTAAGGCAACAGCTTCTGAGACGCTAAAGCCATGCGTTGAGGTTACAGGATTCTCGTCCGTGATTTCTGTGTCAAGTAAATCGAGGCGCTTCCATGATCCTTCTTTCATTAGGCAGGCATCGACCAAATACACCGTTTCATACTGAGTAAAGAGATCCAGTATCTCAGCAATATCTCCTCGGAGCTTTAAAAGCTTGATTGAATTGTCTACCTTGCCGCTCAACCCTTCGATTACAGCCCAACCAGCAGCATCATCGCATCGGTACGGATTGCCGACACCAACAATGACGATGTCAGCCACGAATGTGCTCCAGATTCAAGAAATGGACAGAGCATGAGATGCAAGGGTCATAGTTGCGAATAGCCTGTTCACACTTCCATGTCAGCTCTTTATCCGGCATGGATATATTTTGGCCGACAAAATCACGCAGATCTTCTTCAATCATTTTTTGATTTTGCGCAGTTGGTGGAACGATTTTTGCAACTTCTATCTTTCCCTTCTCGTCGAGATTGTATCGATGATACAGGAGGCCTCGTGGTGCTTCAGTAGCACCATATCCCACTGCACGTTTAGGTGTAACAGGAACGCAAGTAATCTCGTTTCCCCAATCATACATTGCGATAATTTTAAGGGCCTCGTCGCAGGCGTACAATACTTCCAGAGCTCTGACGATAATGCTTCTAAAGGGATTGTTGCAGACCTTTTCAAATCCGATTTCTTTGATCGTCTTTTGCACAATAGGAGAAAGCTTTTCTTGATGCAGATTATACCGAGCCATAGGCCCTACTAAATACGCCCCTTTGTCTTTCATGAGAGAAAGAAGGGCCGTACTATAAGGCACATGGTGCTCCTCAAAATAGGTCTCAAACTCCTTCAGGCTGATATTAAGGCCAGAGCTCGTCGAGATGCGCCCTGCCATGATGGGATACTCTTTTTCCTCGGAAACAGACACGCATTCATAAGCTCGTTCAAGCTGTGGGAAGGTGAAACTATTCACCCATTTTACTGTGTCATACGCATCAGCGCGCGCTTGTTTTAAGTCTACGGCCAGTTCCAAAAACTGCGCTTTAGAGGGTATCTTATAAAAGCCGCCAACTTTCACGTTGATAGGATGGATCTCTCGTGCCCCCAAAAGCTTAACAATCTCATTGCCTGCTTTTTTAAGGCGCAACCCCTTCTTCACCACGTCCGGATAATCCTTGGCCATTGTTATGGCATCAGGATACCCCAAAAAATCAGGTGCATGAAGCATATAAATATGGAGTGTGTGGCTCTCTATCCATTCGCCGCAATACATGAGCCTGCGAAGCTGATGAATAGGTTCGGGAATAGTGACTCCTAAAGCATTTTCCAAGGCAAGTACAGCGCTCATCTGATAGGCGATAGGACAGATGCCGCAGATTCGGGCCACTATGTCAGGAGTATCCCACATCAGCCGCCCCTTGAGAAATGACTCAAAAAAACGGGGAGGCTCATATATCTTTAACCTCGCTTCTTCGACTTCGTTCCCTTTGGTCTTAATATAAAGAGATCCTTCACCCTCAACACGGCAAAGACAATCGACATGCAACGTCTTAGACTTCATGCCTGCTTTTACTTTCAGCTCTTTTTCTTTTTCCTTACTCATACTGGTCACTTGCCTTTTTAAATTCTTCAGTTGCGCAATTGAAGTTTCTTAAAAGCTGCTTGATCATTTGAGCTTCAGTCTTCAACTCTTTCTCCCACCATCGTGTGAGGGCAAGAGGATTTGCCGTTTCTTTTGGTCCATAACAGCCGTAACAACCTCGTCGATAGGTCGGGCACAAAGCTCCGCATCCTGCATGCGTCACAGGTCCAAGGCAGGGAATTCCATATCCAACTTGGACGCAGACGTTGCCTTTCATCTTACATTCTGTGCATACAGCACTGCTAAAAATTGCTGGTTTTTTCCCTCGTATAAAGCTTGCGAGCACTTCGATAAGCTGGTACTTATTGATGGGGCAGCCATGCAGCTCATAATCCACAGGAACATGCTGGGAGATTGGTGTGGAGGTAGCCAGTGAATTTATATATTCCGGATGTGCATACACAAGATCGATATACTCTTTAAGATTGGCAAAGTTGCGCAGCGCTTGAATGCCTCCAGCTGTTGCACAAGCCCCTATCGTGATCAAAACTTTCGACTCTTTTCGCACTTCCTGGATGCGTTTTTTATCCTCTTCTGTAGAGATCGACCCTTCCACAAGGGAAATGTCATACGGTCCCTCAACTCTGGTCTTGGATGCTTCAGGAAAGCAACTGATCTGTACTATCTTTGTAAGAGCAAGAAGTTCATCTTCACAGTCTAACAAAGAGAGCTGACATCCATCGCACGAAGCAAATTTCCAGACGGCAAGCTTTGGAAGCTCTGCCGTAACTTTAGTAGTTTTTTCCATCATAACTCTCTAATCATGAGCCATTTTTCAATCTGCGGATATGAAAATACCGCACCATCTTTACAAATAAAATAGGGGCCCCACTGGCACCGTCCGCAAAAACCTTGACCACACTCCATATGTTTTTCAAGAGACATAAAAATATTATGCTTCTCTACACCCGCTTCCAGGAGCTCTTTTACGGTAAATCTGATCATAATCTCAGGCCCGCAGACAAAGGCAATAGTATTCTTGGGATCGCTTATGTTGGGCTTGACGATTGTCGTGATCAGTCCCACATGCCCTTTCCAGCTACTATCAGGAACATCTACGGTTTGCTTCAGGCTGATCCCCTGCTTTTCCCAAGTTTTAAAGTCATCACTAAAGAGGAATTCCCCTGGATTCTTTGCTCCGTTTAAAACGGTGACGTCATGATATTGGCCTCTATTTTTAGCGAAATGAAAAAGGGCTGGCCGAAGAGGGAGCAGTCCACAACCGCCTCCGATCACAAGCATGTTGCTCCCTTTTTTATCTAAAGGCCACGATGCACCAAAGGGGCCTCGTACACCTATTTCATCGCCCACTTTTAGCTCGCGCATACTCTGTGTCACAGGCCCTACAGCCCGAATTGTGTGCACAAGAACATCTTTGTCAGATGAGTCTCCGGAAATCGATATAGGAATCTCATTAAACCCATAATGGTAGAGCATATTAAATTGCCCTGGCAAAAAGGATAGCCCCTTGCCTGTCTCTTTTGAGGTAAGGGTCAGGGTATAAACATCAGCTGTATCAAAAAAAACTTTTTTAACTTGATATACAGTAGGTATAGACACTTGAACTACCTCTTCTCTAGTTGTTCTTTCTGCAATTTGGCTAATTCTTCTGTGACGTCAATGCCAACTGGGCACCAGGTAATGCATCTGCCGCACCCGATGCATCCAGAAACCCCAAATTGATCCCACCATGTCCCAAACTTATGTGTGAGCCACTGTCGATAGCGTGATTCTGCAGAGCTTCTGACGCTTCCCCCATGAACATAGGAGTGAGATAAGTTAAAACAGGATTCCCACATTTGACAGCGAGAACTTTGCGTGCCATCAATGCTTACATTATCGAACGTATTGGAACAAAAACAGGTAGGGCACACAAGAGTGCAATTCGTGCAGTTAAGACAGCGCTGCGCTACTTCCTTCCATTGATTGCTCCCATAGCTATTCATCAACACTTCATGGATATGGGGATTGTCAACCTTGCGAATCATCTTCTCAGCAATCCCCTGAACACATTTTGCACCAATCGCGCATTCATCGCTTGTGCAAGGGCGAAGTTTAAGGCTCTGACACATTGACTTTCCCCTTTCAGAGCCTATAGTAAGGAGAAAATAATGATTGCTGCCATTAACCACTTCTGTCAGTGCCAGGTCATACCCTTCCTTGATTGCAGGGCCTGTGCCCATAGATGCACAAAAACAAGTATTGACCGCCGTGGTGCACGTCACGGCCATAATAAACGTGTTTTGCCTTCGCTTTTGGTACTGGTCGTTGACTGCAACCTTGTTATTGTACACTTTATCCAGAATGAAAATTCCCTGAATTTCGCATGCACGGACCCCTATGAAGGCCATTTTCTGATCGGCTACAGGCTCTTCTTGAAAGGACAAATGGCCTTCGCTGTCTTTTTTTGCGGACCAGACGATTTCTTTGGGAGGGAAAAGATATTTTTTCCAACTATGCGGCCCTACGTTATATCCAAAATAGGCTTTGTCGTTGCGTCTCTTCAATCGATATTTTCCCGGATCTTGCTCATCCGTCCACCCGATGGGTAAATCTTTTGCGGACGTTAGCTCATCATAAATGATCACTTCATCACGGACTTTTGGCCCGAGCAACTTGTATCCTGCATTCTTGATCACATCTAAGAGCTGCTCAAATTGCGTTGTCGTACAAAAAAAAGCTTGACTTTGCATAAACCCTGCTATTTTTAGGTTACACATTGGTTTTAACTATACGGTAACAGACATTTTTTGCAAGCTAAGTGCGCAAAAATTTTTGCCCGTCTCTCACCCAATCCCAGGGTAAGGTAGGCAAAATAAGTATACAGATTGCATGCATCGACATAACAACCCAGAAATCCTTAAATTTTTTAACTTTCCGGGTTATTTTCTGGGTTATCTCAAATTGTTGTTACTTACTTCATCGCTCACTTGGAAGATACGGGTGCTGATCCCAAAGGACTTGCATCCCCCTGTGTCATGATTGTAGACCAATATAGATATCAAAAATTATTTTGTTGTGATCCAAAGCCCTCTCATCATAAATCTCGAAGTCGATGCCATACCGCCTTTTCCCTCCCAGGTTAGTGTCTGAGAGCTCCCAGATCTCTTGCCAAGCTTCAGTAAGAACGCTTGGCATACTGCCTGGACCAGCAGTGAACTTCGCATAGTGTTGCGGAGGAATTTTAAGTGATTCCATGCCCGCGGGAACATTGGTTAGAGAGTTCACCTCTTCTCCAATAAAATAGGTATAGTCTCCTGTGTGATCGCTCTCATAGTCGGTATAGGCACAAAATGTTGTGCCAGGATTCTTTCTATTGAGGATTGCGTCAAAAAGCCGTTGATGAAAATAGCGCTGAACACAAGGGAAAATCTTCCCTTTTTCGAACGAGCTCTCATCCCGGTTGTTTGTGCGCGTCTTGATGCCGACAAGCATAATTTCTTGTTTCACTATCGGTATTGGCTTTTGCATGATTTATCCTAGGTAACCTCCTTTTTGCTTCAACAAGATCCATCTCTATACTCAAAAAAGCACAACAAAGAACGCCTCTCAATAGTTATCAATTGTTTTTATGGATCTACAGTCCCTACTGTCTTACCTTTTCGTTTATAGATATTTTGTGTCTCAGCAAATGCGACGCTTCTATCATGATCATCACAAATGTGTTTTATAACCGCATCTGCTTGGTCAAAAAGATCTGCCTTGGCCAGATACTCCGCAAGTGTCCTGAGAGTAACGTCCTTTCCACCTTTATCAGAAATTTTTTCTGCTACCTCAAGGGCCCGGTCTAACTGACCTGCTTTGCCCAGATACCCTGTAATTACCCTGAGAGTAAAGTCCTTTTCATGGTCATCAGAATTTTTTTCTGCAACCTCAAGCGCCCGGGCTAACTGACCTGCTTTGGCCAGATACTCCGCAAGTATCCTGAGAGTAACGTCCTTTTCACCTTTATCAGAAATTTTTTCTGCTACCTCACGTAACCGGGCTAACTGACCTGCTTTGGCCAGATACTCCGCAAGTATCCTGAGAGCAAAGTCCTTTCCTTTTTTATCAGAAATTTTTTCTGCTA
>PMZB01000163.1 GCA_003170575.1 Chlamydiia bacterium
ACGCCAGACTTAGGATCTGGTGCTTTAAGGCGTGAAGGTTCGAGTCCTTTCCCGGGCAATTGTCTTTTTATTTATCTTCCCCTTTTGGAATGGTCAGAACCATGCCAGGTCTCAGGCTTTGGGGAGAGTGGAGCTTGTCTTTGTTAGCTTCGACTATTCGCTTCC
The DNA here is from genome assembly GCA_003170575.1 of Chlamydiia bacterium. Taxonomy (GTDB): domain Bacteria; phylum Chlamydiota; class Chlamydiia; order Chlamydiales; family FEN-1388; genus FEN-1388. The sequence goes on from PMZB01000163.1 coordinate 166, forward strand.
AGTATTTTGTTGATCCATAGAATTTTTGAGAGATTTTCGAGAGAGAATCGCCCTTCAGAACTGTATAGGATTGCTGTTTCTTTGCAGCTGCAGCGGCTTTCTTTTTGGGTGCTGCCTCTTCTTGATCTACTCCACTCTTTTCTTCGTCTTTGGAAGCGGCATTTGACTCTTGCAGTTCTTGCTCGATAAGCGCTTGCAGATTGATTGAGCCGGTTGCGCCATCAGTATCTTTTGCTGGCGTAAATGGGCTTGGCTGTTCAGTACTGGCTCCAGCAGCTACTTGGGGCTGGATTTTCATTTCAAGGTCAGCAAGACGCGCCTTTATTTGATCTAACTCTTTAGACACATCTTCTTTTTTCATGTGCTTCGAGTGTTTACCCTCAGAGGAACTCCAGCTGTCGCTTGTGAAGAAAATAAATAATCCTATAAGGGCCACTGCGAAACAAAGGAGTGCAATTTTTTTGCTTAAGGGAAGGGATGCTCCTTCTGATAAGGGGTCAAGAGGCTGCTCTTGTTTCTCTTGACGTAGATCATCTAACATTGGGGTTCCTCCTTTCATACTCACGCCTACTTTTTTTGATATGGTTCATACCTCCTCCTATCGTAGTACATCAAGCTAATTTTATCCACTTTTCGGTGAAAAGAGGTGGCATCTGCCCAGACATATACCTGAGAGAAGCCCTGTTATGTGCGCAGCATTTGCTAAGCCAAGCGAAAAAATCGGATGTTTGACATAGCATTCAATTGCAAAAATAATCAGGGAAAGTGCGGCGAAAAACCAAACTGTACCCTTGAGGAATGTGTAGAGGCTTTTTTCAATAAAAAACCCCTCTTCGGGAAAGAGCCGTTGCCTGGTCGCAATAAAAGAGGCCATAGCAAAGAGAATTCCTGAAAACCCAAGAAAGGCAAATCCACTCATAACATACTGTGCAGCGTTTGTAATGATGCCTGGCACCAGGATAAAGAAAACGTAACGGCATCCGCCGATATGGAGTTCGATCTGCTTTCCTAAGATGTAGAGCCAAGTTATGTTGAAAAGAAGATGGAGCAAAGAGCCATGAAGCAAGGCTGGGGTAAAAAGCCTCCAAACCTCACCCTGGTGTATCTTTTCGCAGAAGAAATGCAGGGAAAGAGATGGATGCGGACTAATGGGAACGCCAGTAATGTACGAAAAAAGAGTGAGGGAAACGCCTCCCCAGATCGAAGCATTTTCTGCTTCTTGGATTTTTGGTTCGTCGGCCCTGGTGAGTGCTCCTCGAGCATCTTTTTCGATAAGAGTATCCTCAAGTTCCATTGCCTTCGGATAATCAAACAACAAGTGCTTTTTAATAGGGCTGAAGGCTGTGACAGAAGAGAACGTTGCCGGAGCAACAAGCGAAGAGCCAACATCGATAAAGAACAAAAGACAGCAAGCAATAAGCAGAAAAAATGTCCAAAAAGGGTTCCTTAGCATAAATTTTTTATCGCTTTGATGACTGTGGAAGTAGCCAGGCCGGGAATCCGGTCAACAAGATGAAGTGCGCCGCCGCACTCTTCAAGAGTGGAGGCTTCGATACAATCCTTGCCATATTCACTGCCATTGACATGTACGTCTGGGCGGATTAGTCGAATAAGCTGCCGGGGATCATCCTCATCAAACCAGGTCACATAATCCACAAAAGCAAGGGCTGCAATCATCTCCATTCGGTCTTGCAGGCCAATTATAGGCCTGTCTTTGCTTTTGTATCGTTTTATAGAGGCGTCAGTGTTTAATGCTACAACTAATATGTCAGCCACTTTGGAAGCCTCATAAAGAATATGAAGATGTCCAGCATGCAGAAGGTCAAATGATCCATTTAAAAGGCCGACAGTCTTGTTCTTTGCTCTTAAAGGGGCGAGCAGACTGACCGCGTCTGATGGGGAGTGAATTTTTTGTTCGGAAAACGCTTTCCATGAGGTCTGAGGGTAACGCATGAGAATCTCCTCATTTCATTCACATATCCCTCCTTCGTCGGGATATGTGGATGAAAGTATGTTGTTATAGCATAAACCATGTTTTCAAAAAGGCCATTCTAATAACTGAGAAGCCCCTCTTTTTGCATATTCCAAACCTACCCAAAATAGAATTAAAATTTCACTCACCCAATTCACTCACATATCCCGACGAAGGGGGGGTATGTGAACTGTAGAGAGATATGTGAACTGTGAGTTATTTGGGGAATGCAATTGGGAAAACCTCATCATAGTGTTCCACAAGGATAAGGTTCATACCCTTTTTAACGTGTGCAGGCAGCTCATCAATGTCTCGAAGGTTTCCTTTGGGCAGGATTATTGTTTTTAGGCCTGATCGCTTTGCTGCAACGAGCTTTTCCTTAACGCCGCCAACAGGAAGCACACGTCCTGTAAGAGTAAGCTCCCCAGTCATGCCAAGATCCGGTGCAATGGGCGTTTCGAGAAGAAGTGACAGAAGCGATGTTACCATCGTAATCCCTGCTGATGGCCCGTCTTTGGGTGTTGCCCCTTCGGGAATATGCATATGTACTTGAGCATGATCAAAGAAAGTAGCTTTTGGAGCATATTTATCCATTGATCCATGCACAAAGGTCCAGGCAATCTCAGAGGATTCTTTCATCACTTGCCCTGCCTGTCCTGTGAGTTTCATCTCTGTTTTTTCAGCAGCAACCTTTATTGATTCAACGTAAAGAGTAGCGCCGCCATGCGATGTCCAGGCAAGTCCTACAGATACTCCTGCAGGCGTCTTTTCATAATATTTATCTGTTTGGAAGATAGGTTTGCCTAAAAACTTTTGCAGTGATGCGGGCAAGATCTTTTTAATAATCTTATGCGTTTTTTTGGTATGAGACTTTTCTCTTTTCCTAGCTAGCTCAAGAGCAATCTTGCGGAAGATTTTCTTCAAGCTGTTCTCAAGGGTGCGCACTCCAGCTTCGCGCGCGTAGGAATTAATGAGCTCCCTGAGTGCAGGGTCAGTGAACTCTGCTTCTTCGGTGGTGAGTCCTGCGGCCTTTCTCTGTTTTGGTATAAGATATCGCTTTGCAATTTGCAGCTTATCTTCAAGAACATATCCTGAAAGGCGGAGGATGTCCATTCTGTCAAGAAGCGGCTCTGGAATAGTGTCAAGAACGTTTGCTGTAACAATAAACAGGATGTCTGAAAGGTTGCATCGAACATCAAGATAATGATCAAGAAAGTCGCAGTTTTGCTCTGGATCCAGCACCTCAAGAAGTGCAGATGCAGGGTCTCCCTGGTAGCTTGATCCGATCTTATCTACCTCATCAAGCATGATCACAGGGTTCATGGCCTGACAGCTTTTAAGGGCTTGAACGATCTTTCCAGGCATGGCGCCAATATACGTGCGCCTGTGCCCTTTAATTTCCGCCTCGTCGCGCATGCCGCCAACAGAAAAGCGGAAAAACTTTCTGTTAAGTGCGTGTGCGATGCTTTTGCCAATGCTTGTTTTACCAACTCCTGGAGGTCCTACAAAACAGAGGATGGTTCCTTTAAGATTTCCTGAAAGTTTTGATACTCCAATAAACTCTAAGATGCACTTCTTGATGTCTTCTAGGCCGTAATGCTCTTTTTCCAGAATCGCTTCTGCTTCGGCGATGGTGTGGGATTCTTGGCTTTTTATGCCCCAAGGAGTAATTGTCAGCCAATCAACGTAGTTGCGGCAAAGAGCATATTCAGGAGATTGCGGCTCCAGAGCGGAGAGTTTTTCCAACTCCTCATTTATCACCTTCATGATGTCTTCTGGAATGACCCGGTCTTTGAGGCGTGCCACAAACTTTTCTTTATCGACAGTTTTATCTTCTTTTTCTATGCCGAGCTCTTTCTTGATCGTCTTGAGCTGTTCCCGAAGGTAGTATTCTTTTTGCGTCTTTGTGATTGCGGACTCAATCTTTTGATTGATCGTGTTCTGAAGCCTGCTTAGATCCACCTCTTTTTTCAGCAGAATAAGTGCTTTATCGATTCTTCCCTGGATGTCAAAGGTCTCCAGCACCTCTTGCAATTCCTGGCGGTTTGCTGTTGTGAGGGCTACGGCAAAGTCTGCAAGCCTGCCAGGCTCAGTAAAATCTGAGTGGCTCAAAAAAATTTGGAGCTCTTCCTTGAAAAGGGGATTTAATTTGAGCAGTTCTTTGATTGTGGAAATGATGCTTATTGCATAGGCCTTGAGCTCTTTTGTGAGTATAACCTCTTCTTTATGGTAGGAAACCTTTGCGATCAGCTCCTTTGACCCGCGTTTTGCTGGCCCAAGAAGCCGCATTCTTCGTTCCATGCTCAGGATAACCTGAGCTCCGCCTTGCTCCATGGGAATAATGCGCAAGATCCTTGCAACCACACCAACAGGGTGCAAATCCTTTAATGTTACCGTGGAAAGATCTGCGTCTTCTTTTTTTGTGAGGGCAATTCCAATGCACTTGTCCTCGCTCTTCGCGATGACCTTGAGTGCTTCGTAGAATGGACCTGGTTCTACTACAACCGGTGCTGCCATTCCCGGGAAAAAGGGACGGCGTACCACAGGGAATATGTAGAGTACTTTGGGTAAATCTTTTGGAGGACCTTCCTTCTTTGTTTTGGTGATCGTCTCTATAACCGCATCTTCCAAGTCTTGTTCTATCTGTGTATCATCGTAATCCAAGCAACACCTCGTTTACAAAAGGAACATCATATCAACCTTTTTGAAAAAAGACAAAGCAATCGATGAGAGAAGCTTTCTCTTTTATGATGATATTGTCT
>PMZB01000033.1 GCA_003170575.1 Chlamydiia bacterium
AGATGGGTAGCGTTGACGCTTACAGTATATGGATAAACGGTGTAAGGCACGGTGATCCGTTGGCCAGTGAACTTGGTGTCAGTGAACACAATGGATCCTCATTGTGGGGATGCGGTAGCGGGTGTTAAGACGAAATCCGCTAATATCTCTGCCGACGAGGAATCAAACTCGTTTTTACCATAAAACTTTATACATTCGCTCAATTTCTTGAGTCAATGCATCGCTTCGAGCTTTGCGTTCTTCTTTGGTAATGTCTTCTAGAGGGAGCTCTGGCCCGAAAAAGAGCCCAGCAGGGCCGTAGGAGGCAATTCGTTCTTCACCCAGCTCAATGTTGGTGGTGCTGGGGGGAGGCAGAAGATGTATTGTAGAAAGTGCTAGAAGGTGAATATGGGTTTTGATGGGAGAGCGCTTAGCGAGAAGATAAAACATTTCAACACTATTGGGATCAAAGGGAGCGATGGAAACTTTCTTTTTTTCGTCAAATCGGTCTCTTCCGCCGCTTGGGGCCACGTACACACAAAGTCCGCCTTGTTTAAGGAGTTCTTCAATGGCGGTAAGGGTTTTGGCATTATGGTGTTGCTTTTCAGCCTTTTTTTCGGGGGGAAATTCAATGTACTTTTTGGAATAGATAGGAAAAAGGTCTGTTCCCCGAGAAAAAGGAATTGCGAAAGGATCAGAAGTTACTCTGTGGCCTGCAACAAAAGCCATGGAAAGGGCAAGATGGGGGTATTTTTCTGAAAGCAGCAAACATATAATCTGAGGATCAATTTCAGCCTGATGGTTGGCGAGCAGAATCACATTTTCGTTTCGTTTGATAGCAGCGTCTATTGCTTGAAGATTTTCCTCTCCTAATACCTTTGAAGAGGCAAAATCAAGAAGAGGGCGAAACATGTCAAGGCTAAATGCATAGAAGTCAAAAGGGCTCCTTTCCTTGGCATGAAAATGACCAAACTCTGTTGGCGACTCTAGTTCTTTTTGAACAAGCTGGATATAGGTTTGAAAGAGCTTGTCAAGGTGTTTTGGGGGATGCGGCACATTTTTATAGCTTTTAAAGAATGAACATAAAGCTGCCTCAGTCTGTTCCCCCAGCTTTGCAGCTTTGAGTATATTCTCCAATTGTTTCATCATAGCTCTATCGGAGCACCATTTAATGCTGAAAAGAACCTGTAGTCATTCAGATGCAAGGCATCATCAGTTTCCCAGGAGAGTTTTGCATTCATCGACTCTGCCATGTGGTGGAGAAACTCTTTCTCTGTTTTTTGGATGTGACGAAGGAGTTCTGGATGTACTTTCACCTGAATGGCGTACTGTTGTTCGCACTGAATGATCTTTCTGAGATCTCGCTCAATCTCTATTGCTACACTATCGTGACTTTTTATTTTTCCAGTTCCCATGCAGTAAGGGCAGCATGTATAGAGGGTCTGGAGAAGCGATCCGCGGCTTCTTTGGCGGGTCATCTCTACAAGGCCAAATTCACTCATTCCGAGAATCGTGCATCGAGCTGAGTCCTCTTTCATGCACTCTCTAAATTGGTCGAGAACCCGTCTTTGATTCTTTTTGGAACGCATATCGATAAAGTCACAGATGATAAGTCCGCCGATATTTCTGATGCGAAGCTGGCGTGCTATTTCTTCAGCTGCCTCGAGATTAATGCGTACAAGGGTTTCTTCCACATCTCCCGACCCGATATTTTTACTTCTTCCAGAGTTTACATCGATTGTGTGCATAGCTTCGGTTTGGTCAAAGTAGAGATATCCGCCGCTTGGAAGCCATATTTTCCGCTTGAGACTGCGCTCCAGCTCTTTTTCTACGCTGAACCGCTCAAACATGGGGAACTTGTCCCGATAAAACTCGATGCGGAGCTGATGCTCGGTAGCATAAGGAGCAAAAATTTTTCGGCACTGTTGATGCACATGGTGATCATCTACAAGCAAGCGATCTACTCGCTTATCTATAGCTGTCAGCACAGTTCGCTTGATAATATCAGATTCTTCGTAAAGCAGCCCAGAACCCTTTGAGGACTTATATTTCTCAACAATATCCTGCCAAGTAGAAAGAAGCTCATGTGCTTCAAGAATCAGCGTTTCATCGGTTGCATATTGACTTGCTGTTCGGCAGATAATTCCCATATCTTGGGGAATTTCAAAAGAGCGTAAAACACGTTTTAGCCGTTCTCGTGTGGCTCTATCTTCAATCTTCTTTGACACGCCCCTGTGAGGGGAGTTCGGAAGAAGCACAAGGTATCTGCCAGGCAGGGAGATCTTTGATGTAAGGCGTGCTCCCTTTGTTCCAATAGGCTCTTTTACAACCTGGACGATCACAAACTGATCAGGTTTTAAGAGTTGATCAATTTTTAGATCTGGATTTTCCTCGCCTTGCGGGTGAAACTCGAAGTCCATGTCAAACATCTCTTCGAGTTTTCGTGTATTTTCGAGGATGTCGCTTAAATGGATAAATCCATTTTCACCCTCGTCAATGTCGATGAACGCAGATTGGATGTTATGTAAGATGTTAGTAACACGCCCTTTATAGATGTTGCCTGTAGTTTGCCGTTCTTTTTTGCGTTCAACTACAAGGTCGTGCAGTTTCCCATTTTTAAGATGGGCATACCGAATCTGTTTTGACTCGACATTGAGAAGAATTTCTTCCATCTGTATCCCTTATTAGGATGCGCCCTTTTCTTTGAGTACCTGTCTGCTACCATACTGGCCGCATTCTTTACAAGCAGTGTGTGGAGGTTTTTTTTCTCCGCACTGGGAACATCCAACAAAACAGACTTTTGATTTTGCGTGATGTGCTCTTTTTGAATTTTTTCGAGCATTTGAGTGACGATTACGTGGGACTGCCATTTTTTTACCTTTAATCTAATGCTTCTAGGAAGGGTTTATGTCCTTCGAAAGACTGTTCTTTGTGTATATACTTTTCAATTTCTGCCATGTTATGACATGTGTCGCCATTGCACAAAGCGAAGAAGGGAACCTCAAGCAAAATGGCTTCTCTTAGTGCTTCTGCCATATCCAGCACACCATTTTCTGGAACTTGCACCTCATGAACCCATCGCTTCAGTACAATCTCCTTGGAAAAAGGGTGATTGCACATAGCACAGTGAAGCGTCACAGGAACATTCACCAGAGCATCTATGATTACCCATTCAGATGCTCGGTATACCTTGCCCTTGACTTGTACGGGCAAAGTCACTGTAAGCTCGTCATCTTCTGCCAGGTCTAGAAAAGAAGGATCAAGAATCTCATCAATCTGATCTTCTTCTCCGTCTTTCAACCTATCGGTCAATACTTGAAACTGCATAACATGTCAAAACGTAAAAAATTCTTTCGCAAGGAGTATACACTCTATGGAGTCTTTCATTCAAGGCATTATGAAAAAGCACAAAAGCAACACATGCCATATTGATTCTTGAAG